>NZ_JBMQQG010000116.1:0-18270 GCF_057362405.1 Ginsengibacter sp. | reverse complement strand
TCTTTCCATGCTGTATAAAATTGAATGAGGAAAATCTGTATTATATAAAATAAGGTCGAGGATATGTTTTTTTGTAAAACTGCCCTTATATGTTTTTAGGTATACTTCAAAACCAAATAGTGAATACAACAGGTATCTTAATTTTATTGCTTCGTAACCATCGTGGTGATTATTGCTTAACTCATTCATGGTAATCCTGGTAATGTCGGTAGAATGGATCGATCTTTCCAGGAATTTTCCGATATTAATAAAAGTAAATCCTTCGCCCCGGGTCATAGTATTATCAACAGTTCCTGTGAATAACAACCCGCTTCTTATCAGCCTGTCGATAGTTGAAATAGGGTCTGCCATGCTTACTTCTTTCCTTAAATTATCATCGCGGATAAAATGATAATAATCGTTTAAGCATTGCCATACTTCTTTCGTGATGTGATCCTGTATGCCTCTTGCATTCTCTCTTGAAAACATTACATTATTATAGGCGGAAGCGTTGTTATTGCGATTGAAGATCATGTATTCAAGCGCCTTCGCAGAACTTGATTCCATTTCGCGGATCTCCTCATCGGTGAGTTCTCCGTAAATTTCAAGAAGAGGCATCCATTTAAAATCAGTTACATCGTCCTGCAAAGCGATGTACTGTGTAAGGATAACCTGCAGCATGCCATTGGTTCTTTCCATGTACCGTCCCAGCCAATAAATTGTATCTGCAACTCTACTTAACATAAGCGTTTATAAGTGTAAATTTTGAAAGATTAAGAAAATATAAAACACAACCACAACCAATGAACCATCATAATGACTCACTGACTTTCTCTCATATCTCCCAATCTTTTAAGCTAACACCCATGTATCCTTGCTGCCACCTCCTTGCGAAGAATTCACAATCATAGACCCTTCTTTCAATGCAACTCGTGTTAAACCACCGGGTACTATGTTAATTCCATCGGGTCCATATAATGCAAACGGCCTTAAGTCTACACGGCGTGGTTGTAAGATACCATTAATATAGCATGGCGTTGATGAAAGGCTGATAATAGGCTGCGCAATAAAATTTCTCGGGTCGGCATTAATAGCTTCCTTGAACTTAGTTATTTCCTCATCGCTTGCCGAGTTGCCCATTAACATTCCATAGCCGCCCGATTCGTTGGTACGTTTAACCACCATTTTATGCATATTCTCGAAAACATACTTTTTACTATCTCCATCGGCAAGTTGGTAAGTAGGTATATTTTGTAAGATGGGTTCTTCGTTCAGGTAATATCGAATCATATCGGGTACGTAAGAATAAATAGCTTTATCATCGGCCACCCCATTGCCCATCGCATTTACTATGGCAACATTTCCTTTTCGGTATGCCCAGTAAATACCGGATACTCCTAAAATGCTGTCGCGTCTGAAAACCAATGGATCAATAAATTCATCATCAACCCTGCGATAAATAACATCTACCTGCTGCAATCCTTTGGTAGTTTTCATGAATACATGATTGTTATCTACCATCAGGTCACGGCCCTCTACCAGTTCAATACCCATTAACCTGGCAAGTGTTGTATGTTCAAAGTATGCTGAATTATAAATACCGGGGGATAGTAATACTACTGTTGGATTACTAATTTGCCTGTTTGCCAGCGCCATTAAATTTTTATATAAAAGATCAGGATACTCTTTTACTGAGCGAACGTTGTTTTTAGGTAGCAGATCGGGGAAAATGCGGTAAGTTATGCTCCTGTTTTCCAGCATGTACGAAACACCGGAAGGCGTTCGCAGGTTGTCTTCGAGAACATAAAACTTTCCATCATCGTCTCTTATAAGATCCAGTCCCGAAATATGGGTGTAAATGTCAAACGGAACATCTACATTCATCATTTCCCGTAAGAAATTGGGGCAGGAATAAATAAGCTGGGGAGGAATAATTCCATCGTTTAGAATAAACTGCCGATGGTAAATATCTTTTAGAAAAACATTTAGTGCCTTCAGCCTTTGCTTTAACCCGGATTCTATCAACTGCCACTCGCTGCTGGTAATAATGCGGGGGACAATGTCAAACGGAAATATTTTTTCGATTCCTTCTCCACTACTGTAAACTGTAAATGTTATGCCCTGGCTCATAAAAAGTTTCTTGGCCATTTCATCTTTGTGTGTCATTTCTGCGGGTGGTAAACCTTCTATTGCTGAAACGAAATTTTTATAAGGAGAACGTATGCCGTCGGCACTAAACATCTCATCCCATACATTTGGCTGGTCCTGGTACGATTGGAGAAGTGAATTTTGACTCATGTTGACTGAAAATACAAAAAATTTAATTTACGGAAATTATTGTCATGAATAATAAAAATATTGAAGCACTAAATTGATGTCCAAAAATAGAATTGACCTGAATACAACTTTAGCCGTTATCTTTCGGTTGTTGAATTGCAATGCATTTTATTTGCGAATATTTGCTGAACTTAGGAAATACTAAAACCAGCGCTTTTTTTATGGGCCGCTCTCTAACGTTTTCTTTTTGTTGTTTGTTAATTTCGATCATTTATGTTCCTAAAACATTTGCCCAATTATGCCAGGGAAGCCTGGGAGATCCTGTAGTTAATATAACCTTCGGATCTGGTTCTAATCCTGGCCCTCCACTTGGGAATACCAATTATACCTATGTTGCGGGCGATTGTCCGAATGACGGGTTTTACACGATCGCCAACTCTACCAGTTCGTGTTTTGGAGGTACCTGGCATACAGTTATAGAAGATCATACACCAGGAGACGTAAATGGATATATGATGATTGTAAATGCTTCCTATACACCCGGTGATTTCTTTGTAAAAACTGTAGATGGTCTTTGCCCTAATACAACTTATGAATTTGCTGCCTGGATGTATAATGTGCTTCAGCCATTTGCGTGTAACGGCCAGGGAATTAAACCTAACATCACATTTAACATTGAAACTACTTCCGGCACTGTTTTACACTCATATCAAACCGGGGACATACCTGTATCTACTAATTGGAACCAGTATGGCTTCTTTTTTTCAACACCCGTTGGAATAAGTTCTGTTGTGTTGCGGATGACCAATAATGCGCCGGGTGGATGTGGCAATGATATATTATTGGATGATATTACTTTTCGTGCATGCGGACCGTTAGTTACAGCAAATATTAACGGATCTGCTGATTCGGTCGATGTATGTACCGGAGATAATGCGGTGTTTACTTTATTGGCGAATGTTTCCGCAGGCTATACTGATCCTGTTTATCAATGGCAGACCAGCACCAATAATGGAGCTTCGTGGGCGAACGTTCCGGGCGCAACAAATATAACCTATGTGCGGCCGCCTGTAATTACACCCGGCCTTTATTTATACAGGTTGGCAGTTTCGCAGAGGGAAAACATGAATAATGCATCCTGCTCTATTTTATCCAACGTGGTAAAAGTAGGTGTAAATAAATACCCGGTTGTTGCTGCGTCTAGCCTTGGCAGTTGCACAGGTGATACTCTATTTTTACTAGCAAATGACGGTGTATTTTTTTCCTGGACAGGGCCGATGAATTTTTCAAGTAATGAAGCGTTTCCTTATATTCCTGCGGCTACTGCGGGTAACAGTGGAATGTATCATGTAAAGGTGACGTCTGCAAAAGGATGCACCAGCACTGACTCAACCCTGGTTGAATTAACACCAAAACCGTTCGTAAACGCCGGTGCTGATGCAGAAATTTGTGAAGGGTCGTCTACGCGGCTAAATAGTTCGGGAAGTAATAATATTACATCTTATACCTGGAAACCGTCGTCGGGTATCTCAGATGTTCACCTGCCAAATCCATTCGCTTCACCGGATGAAACGACATTATATATTCTTACTGTTGCAAATAACAATTGCGAAGTTTCCGATTCGGTATTGATTACGGTAAATAAATTACCTACGTCCAATGCCGGCCCCGATAAAATTATTATTAAAGGCCAGTCTGCCACTTTGAATGGAATTGCCGGCGGTACTGATGTTACTTATACCTGGACGCCCAATGTAAAAATAACAGGAATTGCAACCCTTAACCCTGTCGTGAATCCGCTGGTCAACCAAATGTATGCCTTAAATGTATTTTCAAATAAAGGATGCGGAATAGCGGTTGATAGCGTATTGGTCAAAGTATACCAGCAATTATATGTTCCAAATGCATTTACCCCTAACGGTGACGGAATAAATGACACGTGGTTTATAGAAACACTGGAGGCGTATCCTGGTGCTGAGGTTAAAGTCTACAATCGGTATGGACAAACGGTTTTCGACAATAATGGAAAAGATATTTGGTGGGATGGAAAATTTAAGGGTGTTCAACTTACTTCAGGCGCCTATGTTTATATTATTGATTTGAAAAATGACACTTCACTCATAAAAGGAGTGGTATATATTTTGTTATAGTTTTTTTGATCAATTTTTTTGTCAGCCTGCAAATACTTTTTCTTTCGCCTGCAAAGAAGTAATTACCGGGATAACTTTAAAATCTGCAAGATCATTCCAGTTTTGGATCCATTCGTAAATCTTCTTTTCTGTATCACTTTCCATAACCTGGTAGCAGGCTGTAATGTCTTCATTAATCCAACTGTTTATATAATGAACGCCTTGAGGCATTAGTCTTCCCTTCTCGTCAAATCTTTTATATAGTTGCTTCACTTTGCCAGGATGAAATGTTTCAATTATCATGTACAGCATAGAAAGAGTTTTTTAACTTATATAACTATTATGGTTAAACGTAAAATTGCGGCAGGGGATTTAAAGTGAGATTCTGGCGCTGATGCCAGTATGGATAAATCGTGGGCACCTCACTTGCGGCATCGAGTCTCTTTACCTGTTCGGTTGTAAGATTCCAGCCTGTAGCTTCGATATTTTGTTTCAGCTGTTGTTCGTTGCGGGCACCAATAATGATGCTTGAAATAGTAGGCCGCTGTAATAGCCAGTTTAATGCAACCTGGGCAACGGTTTTATTCGTTTCTGCTGCAATAGCATCCAGGGCATCTACAATGTTATATAGTAATTCATCATCAATTGCATGGGCAGGTACCGGGCTTCCGCCTTGTGCCACGCGACCGTCGCCAGGCACCAATTTATCACGGCGATATCTGCCACCCAATTTTCCTGCAGCTAAAGGCGACCAAATGATTGCTCCAACTTTTTGATCAATTCCCAACGGCATCAGTTCCCATTCATACTCGCGGTTGGCTAATGAATAATATACCTGGTGTGCAACATATCGGTTCCAGCCATATTTATCGGAGGCGGCAAGTGACTTCATTAAATGCCATCCCGAAAAATTTGAAGCAGCAATGTATCGTACTTTACCACTTTGTATTAAGTCGTCAAGCGCACGCAAAGTCTCTTCTACAGGTGTGTTGCCATCAAAGCCATGCATGTGGTATATATCAATACGATCGGTACCTAATCTTTTTAAACTTCCTTCAACTTGCTTTATTAAACGATATCTTGAGGAGCCCTGGTTGTTGGGCTCTTTGCCAAATGCGAAAGTGGCCTTGGTTGAAATGAGTAATTGATTTCTTTTTCCATCTATTGCCTTTCCCAAAATTTCTTCTGAAAGCCCTTGCGAATAAACGTCAGCAGTATCAAATAAATTAATTCCTGCATCGAGGCAAATATCAATCAAACGGATCGCTTCTTCTACCTGTGTATTGCCCCACGCTTTAAAGAAATCACTTCCTCCACCAAATGTTGCAGTCCCAAAACTGAGCACCGGGACCTGCAATCCGGAGCCTCCTAGTTGCCTGTATTCCATATTTAGTATTTTGAATAAATTATCAAAATGAAATTATAGTTGTTTTCATTTGCAAATATCCGGCAATATGAAATAATATTTCACTTAGTAATTAAAGACAAGACATCGGGATACAAAATGGCAGTAAACGTTAATTGATAGCGATTAAGTTTTAGCAAGGTCATTCATTTTTTTACGCCATAAGTAGTAAGAAAGAAATAAAAATATTAAGGGCAAGATCCAATAAAATGTCTTTGTCTTTTTCATATTTTATTTTTGAGGATATCGCGGTTAGATTCAAAGATTTGTCGGCAAGTATTCCAATAATTTGCCTTCTGGTTGGATCCGAAATTGCCCGGAATGCATCCCGCCTGGCTTCCATATGCAAGTATTTTACTTGCGCAAATATTTTGGGAATTATTTTTTCCAGGGCTAAAAAATTAGAAAAATACGGCGATGAGAATAAGGTGTCATTATTTTTTAATGCTTAATGGAAAAAGAACCTCTTTGAGAAACCTAAAGTTTTCATATCTATCACGGTTATCCGAAGATGAGATCTGCTAACACTGTATGTTGGGGGGTATCTTATAGCTTTTTCAAACTAAAAAAACTAACTTTACAAAGGATTGCTTTTAAATGATAATGAGTGTCTGGATGGTTATTGCTTCCTATCGCAAATCGCCTGGTAAGTAAAAGTTTTTTTAATATGGTTGCGATAAAGTTCTATTGATGTGAGCGATAATTTGACACTGATTTAAAAGGATTGCATCGGCTAACTTTCTCAACACGAAAAACACGGGACTACGTTTGATCACTTCAGTAGGAGAGGAGATGGCGAAGTTATTTATATCATTTAACAGCGCATGTGTAAAATATTATTATTAAACCCAATTGCTCATAATAAGGAAATATGGATACATCACCAGTAACCCCGGAAACATCCGAAATCGTAATTCAAAACGTAACGGTTGATAGCATGCAGGTAAACGTAAAAGGGGAGATAAAGGAGATAAAAAATAATCTTGGCGAATTGAAATCGCTTTTGGAAAACCTCAGTGCTGAAAATTTTAAATCAGGCGATAAGATATATAATATCGGTAGCATTACTAATGCCGTTTTCAGCGCCGAGATCGGGAAGAAAACATTCAATATGTATCTCTGCCGGAAGCTTACAGAAGCGTTAAGTGTTTATAGTGCCGATGCCAAAGATTTCCTGGATAATATAAAAGAAGCGGATAAGGCAGATTGGGAAACACAGGTTCGCTACACCCGCAAAGCCAACGGCTACATCATCTCATGTTTTGTAGGCGTATTGGGCATGCTCCTGCAAAAGGTAATATCCATCGGTATCAGCGCCTTTACATCTAACAGTTCCCGGGATTATATTGAAGTTTGTATAGCAACGGCAACGCGGGCTCTTCAGCTTTTATGTTTTTCTTTTATCTCAAAACTCTGGGATTATAAAAAAGGCAATAACCTTGAACTTACCCGCGATCAGGCCAACACTCTTAGTAATTTTTTTAACTCTGAAATTGAACTTAACATCCAGGATTATGTGGAGCTGTTAAGTACTTTAGTCAGCATTTTCGACGCTCAAAAAATTGTATATCCTTTTAGTGAATTTAATAAAGGCAACCTTGATGAAGGCAGCAGTTTTGCTAAAGCTTGTAAAAATTTGGAAGACATAAAAAGTAAATTAGATTCGGGCCAGGTTGTTTACTTCACTGCTTTTGAAGCGGAAAATGAGCTTACAACTTTTCTGTCGGCATTAAGCTTCCTTGCAAATTATAAAATGGTATCTGTAAAACAAATTACTTATAACAACATAAGAAATGAGGATGTTCGCTATCTCCACTCCTATACTTTCCTCGGAGTAGATGACGATGATAAATTATTTTCTACCAAATTTAAGTATGATGAACGCCCGATTAGCAATGATGCTGTGCTGATTTATAAGGATAAATACCAGGAAGGCCTGAACCTATTTCCTTTTATTATTGACGTAAATGCATTGACCAACGAATTGGAAGTTAAAATTTGCTTTTATACCTGCTTTGAAGAAAGGAAGAAAAGGTTAACCTATTTTGACATCAACAAAATTACTTCTGATAAAAGCGACGATTTTAAAAGCGCAGGTGATCCTTCACAGGTAGTTATTCAGTTTAATGAAGATATAGAAAGGGATTTGCAATCGAACACCGACCACGATATAACCGGGTTAATGAAGGATACAGGAAAGTTTAAAAACTTTCAGTTGAATGTTGTGTATAAAATATTTCAAATTGCCCAAAAACAAATCCTGGATTGATAGTAAATGATAACCTGACTAGTATTTATTTGACAACCATTTATCACCGGTTAAAACTTTTGTTTTCTCATGAAGAAGTATCCATTTAAATTTTTAGATTCCTACAACCAGGATGACACTGATATGTTCTTCGGTAGAAATGAAGAAACAGATGCCCTTTATTCAATGGTTTTTCAAAATTCCATCTTGTTGATCTATGGCGCTTCCGGTACAGGAAAAACAAGTTTAATCCAATGCGGGCTCGCAGGCAAGTTTAAACCCTACGACTGGTTGCCACTTATTATCAGGCGGGGAAATAATATTAATGCGTCGCTTGAAAAGCAACTGGCAGATGCGGGTGGAAATGATGTAGACGATGAAGACATAACTACTAAAGACCCTTCCAAAAAAATAACAGGGTTACTGCGTTTAATCAAAGGAGTTTATCTAAATAACTTTAAACCCATCTACCTGATATTCGACCAGTTTGAAGAGTTATATGTATTGGGCACAAAAGCCGAACAGCAGCAGTTTATTGAAGCAGTAAAAGAAATATTGAGAGCGGAGCAACCTGTTAAAATGATCTTTTCCATTCGTGAAGAGTATCTTGGTTATTTAAATGAGTTTGAAAAAGAAGTGCCGCAGCTATTGCACAAAAAGCTTCGCATAGAAGCTATGACTCTCGATAAAGTATCAGATGTAATAAAGGGTATCAATAACTATAAACTTTCAAACGTAAGAATTAAAACTGATGAAATAGATACCATAACACAAGGCATTTTCGATAAGATAAAAGGAAAGAAAAAAACGCTCACCATTGAGTTACCTTACTTGCAGGTTTTTTTAGACAAATTGTATGTGGAAACCACGCATGATGAAAGCCGCCAGGCGGATGCGCTTATAACATTAGATGTTTTAAACCGGATTGGCGATATCGGGGACGTGTTGCGGAATTTCCTAGAGGAACAGGTAAAAGCCATCAGCACCAGGCTAAGTGCCAAATATAAAAATGTTACCACTGAAGTTATCTGGAAAATTCTGTCGCCATTTTCAACCTTAGAAGGAACCAAGGAACCTATTTCAAAAAAGGAACTGGCAGAACGGCTACCCGATTTAGATAAGAAACTGATAGATGAGTCGGTTGAATCATTTGTAAACAGCCGCATAGTAAATTGTTCTGAAGACGAAAATTTATACGAACTCGCCCATGATTCACTTGCACTAAGGATTGCTGAAAAAAGAAGCGATGAAGAAATAGCCATCCTGGAAGTACAGAGGTTGATAAAAAGCCAGTTGTCTGTTAAAGATGAGGCAAGAGAATATTTTACCGAAAGGCAATTATTATTTATTGAACCTTACCTGGAAAAATTTAAGGTGAGTGATGAAGAGAGAGACTGGATTAATAGGAGTCGCAGCTATAAAGAGGAAGAACAAAAAAATCAGCAAGAACAGTTGTTGAAATTGCAGGAAGCAAAGGCAACAAAGAAGCGGTTGCGAATTGTGCTTGGCCTATTGAGTATTGCCATAATTACCACCGCTGCTGCTGCGTTTTTTGGAATAATTGCTAACAAAGCAAAGAAAGAAGCGGTTGCGCAGGCAACAAATGCCACCCTGCAATCTGACACCGCAATTATTGAAAGGCAGAAAGCGGATAGTTCAAACAAAATAATACAGATGGCTATTGATTCAATTCAAAAAGTAATTTTTGGATTGCCGGAGGAAGACTCAATAGTTAAAAGAAGTTTTGAACAAATACAAAATAATATCTTGCATCAATATGTTATTGAAAGTAAGCCTGTTAAAAAGGAAGATACTTTAACGGTTGGTAGTGTTTACCAGGGAGGAATTGTTTTTTTTCTTTATCAAACCAACGATCACGGATTGATAGTAGCGCAGAGCGATTTGAATGATGGTAAAAAAACAGGATGGGAAAATGCAAACGCATTGTGTAAGCAATTTTCTCCTGCGGACGGATTTGATAACTGGCGATTACCCACGATAAACGAATTAAAATTGATTTATAATGAAAGAAACAAGATTAGCGGCCTCCATCAAAATGATCTCTATTGGAGTTCCAGCATTGCTGGTAATGGGTATGCCAGTTTAATTAATTTTGGAAATGGCGCCACCAATTATAGATATAACACAACCCAGGGTCATTTATTTTATGCACGTGCTGTTCGGGAATTTTAACCGTTAGTAGTGATTTTACAGTTCCATAATTTGATCCCAAACTTTTTTCAGGACCGGTATTCCATTGGCCAAATTCCTTTTCCTGTTTTGCAAAACACGTTCACCCGGAAAAGTTATTTTTTTAGATTCATCTGCGGGTACGGATAGATGATAGTCATCAATAATTTCATTTACAGTTTTTGCAATCAGCGAATAATTGCTCAATTTAGAAATATCTATAGCGATAAATAATTGCGAGATATTTGTTTCCGCACCTGCTTTTGTTATTTCATGTCCTGCCAGACCCCCTGATAGTATAGTAGTAAAAATATCCAGCAACAGCGACAAGCCTGCACCTTTCCAATACCCTATAGGTAAAGCACGCCTCGAAGCAAGTATTTCTGCCGGATCATTTGTCATTTCATTATCGTTATTAAATCCACCAGGTACCGCTAGCTTTTCATTTTTAAATACGGCTAATTCCATCGCGCCATAAGAATATTGTGACATTGCCATATCCAATACAATTGCTTCGCCCTTGTATGGTAATGCCATCACAAATGGATTGTTACCCAGTTTTGAATCAATAGCTCCCCAGGCAGGCATAACACTTATAGTATTGGTAATGCCAATAAAAACAAAGCCGGCTTTTGCCGCCTGCCAGCCGTAAGTACCGCCGCGTATCCAGTGGTTAGTGTTGGCTAATGCCACGCAGCCAATACCATTTTGGTTTGCCAGGTCCATCGCAGTTTCTGTAGCATGAATGGCATTCAATATTCCCGGGCCCTGGTGCCCGTCCCACTGTTCTATACCGCCAAACTTATGATGCAAGGTTGGAATTGCATCAGGCTTTACATACCCTAGTTTTACATAATTTACAAAAGCAGGAAAACGGTTCACTCCATGCGTATAAATTCCATCAACGCTGTTGGCTGTAAAAATTTCGGCAATAACGCGGGATTTTTCTTTTGTAAATCCCAGTTCATCTAAAATAGTTTCAAAACGTTCCTGCATATTTTTTGGCGAAATCAGGATTGTTGTATCAACTGGCATAATTATGTCGTTTTAGTAAATATTGCTTTTATTCAATCAAGCTAAATTTCAAGCTGCACTTTTAACGCGTTTGTTTTATCACCTGCAAGTTTCATGGCTTTGTTAATATCTTTTAACGGTAGTATACCGGTAATGAATAGACGTAGATCAATTCTTTTTGCCATCACTAGTCTTATTGCTTCATCAAACACATTTCCATAACGGAAAGAACCCATAAATTGAATTTCTTTTGCCATGACCTGGTTTGCCGGAAGAGGAATATCTTCTGTGCCCAATGTTCCAATCTGAACGATAGTGCCGCCCGGCCTTACGAGGTCAAAAGCCTGGCGCAATGCAGGCCTGGCACCCGAAGCTTCAAAAATTATATCAAATCCATCACCCGTTATTTCTATTGCTTTCTGCTGCAGGTTTTTTTCTGAAGGATCCAATACCTCATCAATGCCGCAGTTTAATGCAGATTTTCTTCTTTCAGAAACTATATCACTTAGCACTACCGGCACCGCACCAAAAGCCTTTGCTGTTAAAGCGGTTAGCAGGCCAATAGTTCCACCACCGGTAATCAAAACTCTCATACCTGATACCGTGGTAGGCCGCTTTACCGCGTGGAGCGCTACCGCCAAAGGTTCTATCATGGCTCCTAGTCCGTCGTCTAACCCTGCAGGTAAGATGTGACATTGATCAGCTCTTACGGCTACAAATTCAGCCATTGCTCCATTTGTCGGCGGATTGGTACTTCCGCTGCCCAACATAATTGTATTAGGGCAGAGATTTCCCCTGCCACTTTTGCAATAATCACAAAAGCCGCAGGCCCTGGCAGGATTAACGGTAACTCTTGTTCCCGGTAAAAGTAACGGGTGTGTATTACCGCTTAATTCTACTACTTCTCCCGTTAACTCATGTCCAAGGATAAATGGTCTGGTAGGTGTAAAACTTCCGCAGTATCCATCTTCAAAATAATGCAAATCCGATCCGCAAATACCTACTCTTTGCACCCGAAGTAGCACCATACCCGGGGACAAATCAGGTGTTTTTAAATTTTCAAGCCGAATATCTTTGGCGCCATGTAACACAGCAGCCATCATTGTTGTGGGCATTTTGGGTAATATTATGATTAAAATTATTTTGCAAAGTTGTTATTGCGATTCGAAATGCCTGGAACCATTCGGAACAAATGAATAAAAATCCAGCCAGCCAGGTTCAACTGCTTAACCCTGTACCAACCTCTTCCCCGTCAAATATTTCTCTCTTATAATTTCATACACCGGCTTATTGTATACCTTACTCTCAAGCCATGAAATAATATCAAGATAGGCAAAGGCTCTTGTTTCGAACCTGCTTTTTTCCAGGTGTTTTATTTTATTCAACAGCTTTTCAAATTCAGGTTGTAGCTTTCTTGCAGAGAGATAAAATGAATTCTTTAAAAACTTAAACATCTCCTCTTCAACAAGGCTCAGGTTTTGCATCTTCGCCATAAACCGGTATACAGATTTTATAAGATACTCCAGCAATTGAAAATTGCCCAGTTCGTAATGAGAGATTAAATGAAGCAACCTTGCATAACATTGCAGATCGTTGCGCAGGTCGACTTTCCAGTTTATGATTTTATTTAGATAATCTATGGCTGTGTCATAGTCTCCTGCGCCAAAATATAGGGATGCAATCTTGTAATAAAAAACCAACACGCGATGGTGATCCATGTAATTGCTAAAGTTTTTCAGTTGTTTTTCAATTTCAGGAACTATTTTAATTCCTTCTTTAAAAGTTCCTTCGAGAAAATGTTGATTAAGTTTAGAAGTATATAAATATATAAAAACCTGTACCTGGTTGTTGTTGCTTTGTTTCACAATATCCGAATCACGAAACGCTTCCAGCAATTGTATTGTTTTAGTAAAGCCGCTATAATTTCTTAGGGTGAAATGCGCATTTAATAAATTGTGCAATCCTTTTATATAATTCGCCGTTTCTATTTCCTTCATCCCGGATTCATCGGTAAAAAGGTCTACCCATTTTTGAGTGTAACGGTAATACATTAAAAAGTCTTGTCTTATAAACGCATTCCAGCAATAGCTTTGGTTGTAATATAATTTTTCATAAAAGCCTTCGGGGTTTTTTATGTCATCTGTAAGATGTTCAAGAAAATAATTTTCAACTTGTTTTTCATCGTCGCTGTTTCTCGCATGGCCGTTTTTAATATACCAGCTATATAACAGTAAGGCAAGGTTGGAGAGTTTGGTTACCCTTTCCAACTGCACATTAGACTGAATGGATTGTAATGAAAGAGCATCTGCACGGTCCTGCATGCTCCTCGTAATATGCAACGTTTCAATTTTCTTTTCCAGGAACAACACTTCAATCAGGAAGGTCATTTGATTGTAGGTTATTGCATTTTCTTTTACGCGGTCTAATATCTTGAGGCTTTGCAGGTAAAGACCTTTGTTGTATAAAATTCTGGCATAATCCAGTTGTTCATGCAATTGAATATCTATGTTTTCATTGTTTTCAAGCACACGAAGGCTCGCCAGTATTTGCTTGTACAAATGAGCTTTCATGTTAGAAAGCTGCTCTTTTTTTATAGAGACAGTTTTGTTGATGAGTTCTTTTTCATCATAATCTTTCATCTTGTCTAATGCATCAAATAATTGTACAATTTTAAGTTCTGGCGATGATGAGTTTCTTTGCACATAAAGCTTAAAATTCCTCTTTTCCGACTTTTGGAGGGAATGAATCAATTGAAATAACGAATCGGTTGATCTGTTGGGCATCGTAATAATTTTACCGCGAATGGCAGTAATATCAGGGGTTGCGTGAAATTACTAATCCTTTCGGCAATGTAAATTTCTGTTTTTTTGTTTAGAATCTTTCTTTCATATATTCTACTTTCATACCTACAATATCAGGTTATTACAAGTAACCTTTTTTTCTCCTGACGATTGCTATGAACAAAGTGACAATTTATTATGAATTAAGTAATAATATACTATGGACAAAGTAATAATATTCGATACCACACTCCGCGATGGAGAACAGGTGCCAGGTTGTAAACTTAACACTAAAGAAAAAGTTGAACTGGCGCTTGATCTTGAGCGTTTAGGAGTTGATGTTATTGAAGCTGGCTTCCCTATTTCCAGCCCGGGGGATTTTGCTTCGGTGAATGAAATTTCAAAAACGATAACTAATGCAACTGTGTGTGCATTATCACGTGCAGTTGAAAAGGATATACAGGTAGCAGGCGAAGCTTTAAAATATGCAAAGCGTCCACGCATTCATACGGGTATTGGAACATCGGATTCCCATATTAAAAGTAAATTCAATTCTAACAGGGAAGATATTTTAGCAAGGGCTATCCAATGTGTAACATGGGCAAGAAATTATACTGATAATATAGAATTTTATGCCGAAGATGCCGGAAGAACTGATAATGATTACCTGGCCAGGGTTATAGAAGCAGTTATAAAAGCTGGTGCTACAACAGTAAATATTCCCGACACTACGGGCTATTGCTTGCCATATCAATACGGTGAAAAAATTGCTTATCTAATCAATAACGTTTCTAATATCGATAAGGCCGTTATATCATGTCATTGTCATAACGACCTGGGACTGGCCACAGCCAACTCTATTGCAGGTGTTATTAGTGGCGCACGTCAGATTGAATGCACCATCAATGGACTGGGGGAAAGGGCCGGAAACACCTCGCTCGAGGAGGTAGTGATGATCATTAAGCAGCATAAACATTTAAATTTTTATACCAGCATCGATGCGACGCAACTAAACCCGATGAGCAGGAAAGTTTCGGACATTATGCGTATGCCGGTGCAGCCAAATAAGGCTATCGTAGGCAGCAATGCATTTTCGCATTCATCCGGTATTCACCAGGATGGATTCTTAAAAGATGCGCTCACTTATGAAATTATTAACCCCATTGAAGTTGGGGCGGATGATTCAAAGATCGTACTAACGGCGAGGAGTGGACGTAGTGCGCTGGCCCATCGTTTTAAAAAACTGGGTTACGAGTTTACGCGAAATGATGTGGACGTTTTGTACGAATGGTTCCTTCAGGTAGCTGATAGTAAAAAAGAAATTGAAGATAAAGATCTTACGAAGCTCGCAACTGATTATAAAGAAAAGAGTTTTGTTACAAGTTAGTTTTATGCAGTTTTAGTTTTATGATAGGTGGGGGATTGTCCCCCACTTTTTTAACTAAAAAAGGAAAAAGGCTGAACATTATTTGACAAATCTTTTTACATGAAATTTCTTCTTTTTTGGATCGTAACAAGTAACCAAAATAAAATGGAAGCAGTCGAAGCGACGTTAACAGAATCCGCATTCTTATAAAATAAAATGAAACAGGCATTTCTTTTGGAAGTAAAAAACCTAACAGTTCAGTTGTCAGGCAAAGCCGTGTTAGATAATGTTTCGTTTAAAATAAATCGTGGCGAATGCCTCGCAATTATAGGCCCATCCGGAAGCGGCAAATCGACCTTAATAAAAACACTTGCCGGCAATTATTTTACCGGGGGCATTATTAATTTTAAAAACCGGAATGGTGGGGCACCGCGAATAGCGGCCATTTCGCAACAACATTATTTTAAAAATCTTTCCAACACGAGTACATTTTACTACCAGCAGCGCTTTAATTCATGCGACACAGAAGATGCTTTAATGGTAAATGATGTTCTGGAAAATTTATCCGGCGATGAAAAAGTGATCCAGGAAACTTTGGAGACATTAGGCATCGGGTATATACGTTATACCAGGCTTATCCAGTTATCTAACGGTGAGCATAAACGTTTTCAACTGGCCAAAGCAATTCTTCAAAATGCTGACTGGCTTTTGTTGGATAGTCCTTACACAGGACTTGATGTTGCCGCAAGAACTTTATTAAACAGCATTATAGATCATCTTATAGCAAAAGGCGTCAATGTTTTATTGGTTACCTCTTATGCTGATATACCCGCATCCATTAGTCATGTTGCTTTACTGGAAGATGGGAAATTGAAGAAAAAGATATCGCGTAGCAAATTTAAACACCCTGTTCATCAGAAAAAGACTTTACAGTTATTGAATTCAAAGCCACTGGAATCAATAACTCAGGTATATAACCATGCTGAGTTTTCGGTTGCAATCAAGATGGTTGATACTAATATAATTTATAATGGGAGAAAAATTCTTGATAATATTAACTGGAAGGTAAATAAGGGAGAATGCTGGAATGTGTCGGGACATAACGGTTCTGGCAAATCCACTTTATTAAGTTTGATTACAGGAGATAACCCGCAGGCATTTGCCAACGAAATTTATTTATTTGACCGGAAAAAGGGAAGTGGTGAATCCATCTGGGATATCAAACAGAAAATTGGATATGTGTCGCCTGAGTTACATCATTATTTTGATGCGGCATGTTCATGTTTTGAAGTAGTAGCATCTGGGTTGTTTGATACAATTGGTTTGTTTAGAAAATTAAACGAAATGCAAAAATCAATTGTAAAAGAATGGATGTCGTTGTTGCATTTGGAACAATTTGAAAATAGAATATTCAAACAATTGTCTAACGGGCAACAAAGACTTGTTCTCCTGGCGAGAGCATTAGTAAAAAATCCGCCTTTGTTAATCCTGGATGAACCCTGCCAGGGATTGGACCAGGAGGTGAGCGCATGGTTTATTGCGTTGATAAATGAGGTATGCGTTCGCATGAAAAAAACATTGGTATATGTTAGCCATTACGAGGAAGAAATTCCGCCGTGTGTTACCTACACTTTAAAACTTGAGCAGGGAAGAATTGCGGCATAGCTAAAAAATAAAATAAAAAATATACGTAAGAATGGAAAAGAGGATTGCGGTTATATTAGGTGATGGAATAGGACCGGAAGTAACACATCAGTCCATAAAAGTGTTGAATGCGATAGCGGCGAAGTATCGCCATAATTTTTTATATAGTTATGGTTTAATGGGAGCGGTTGCCATTGATAAAACGGGAGATCCCTTGCCACAACACACTATTGATATTTGCCGTACGAGTGATGCAATTTTGTTTGGGGCCATCGGCCATCCAAGATATGATAATAATCCTGGTTCAAAAGTTCGCCCTGAACAAGGATTATTAAAGCTCAGGAAGGAATTACAATTGTTTGCAAACATTCGCCCGGTAACAACTTTTGATTCTCTGCATCATCTTTCTCCCTTAAAAGAGAAACAGTTACAGGATGTTGATTTTATAATATACCGCGAGCTAACCGGTGGTATTTATTTTGGCAAAAAGCAAACGAGCGAAAATGGTACAGAAGCATCTGATTTATGTATTTATAACAAGAGCGAAATTGAGCGTATCGCCCGTTTGGCTTTTGCTTCTGCGCAGCAAAGAAAAAAGAAACTTACATTAGTTGATAAAGCAAATGTTTTAGAAACGTCCAGGTTATGGAGAAAAACGGTGCAGGAAATTGCAGCAGATTATGCCGATGTGAAAGTGGATTACATGTTCGTAGATAACGCGGCCATGCAAATAATTGTGAACCCAAAACAGTTTGATGTAATACTTACCGAAAATATGTTTGGCGACATTTTAAGCGACGAGGCGAGTGTGATATGCGGGTCGTTAGGTTTATTGCCGTCTGCGTCTATTGGTGTTTCCTCCGCGTTGTTCGAACCTATTCATGGTTCGTATCCACAGGCAGCCGGAAAAGATATTGCGAATCCAGTTGGATCCATCTTATCAGCAGCCATGATGCTCGATTATTTTGGATTACATAGCGAGGCAGGCGAAGTGAGAGAAGCGGTTGCGTGGACGTTGGATAACGGATTTGTATCGCAGGATATCGACCCGGAAAATCCACATTACACGTCAACAATTGGAGAATTTGCAAGCGACTATATCAGCAATGATATCCCTCCTAATATTAATGCAAAAAATATTGCATTTGGTAAGGCGACGATTATTTAATTAGGAAAGGATTTCATTAAGAATTGAAAAGATTATAATGAATAAAATATAGGGTTAATAAAAAAGTTCT
>NZ_JBMQQG010000115.1:0-24727 GCF_057362405.1 Ginsengibacter sp. | reverse complement strand
GAGTGTTTGATATTTTCCCACCGCATCCGGGAAGATTGGCAAGAGCCAGCGCAACATTCCAAATATTCCCATCTTTACCATTATGCCGCTCAACACCATTACAGAAGAATCGGGTGATTGCTCATACAAATCGGGTTGCCAGGAATGAAAAGGGAAGATGGGCATTTTCACTGCAAACGCAACAAAGAATAACCAGAATAATCCATTCTGTTGCGCCGGAGTCAATGTGGCATTATAAAATGATTTCAGGTAAAAAGAATGATCGCTTAAAGTTGATACTGCCGGGGTATGCAGGTATATAAACATAATACCGATCAGCATTAGCAATGAACTGATAAACGTATAAACAAAAAATTTGAATGTTACTCTAATTCTAAACTCCCCACCCCACCGGCTGCAAAGAAAATACATAGGTATTAATGCCAGCTCCCAGAAAAAGTAGAATACCAAAGCATCGGTGGCAACAAAAACACCGGTGATGCCTGCCTGGGCTAACAACATCAGTCCATAATAAACGTTGGCATTGGCATACTCACGTTTATGAGTAGCTGCAAATATTAATGGGAAAGTAAATGCAGTTAAAAAAGTAAGAAGAAATCCCATCCCATCGAGGCCGACACTAAAACTGGCTCCGAGATAAGGCATCCATACATAGCTCACATTATTGTAAGCAAAATATTCAGGATGATGTGCTACATCAGAATAACGCAAACTGATTATGGAAATAACTAAAGTTATAAGTGAAGAAACCAAAGCAAAACCTTTAATGGTTTTGCTGTCTTTTAAAAAAAAGACCATAACGCCCGTGAGCAAAGGAATCCAAAGCAGTAATTCAGGAAATGTATAATAATTGCCCAGCATTAATTTTATTTTGTAAACAATTGAATAATTAACAATACTAATAAGCCAACTACCATCAATAATATATAGCTACCGACGAATCCACTTTGCAATAAACGTATTTGCCTGCCGGAGTAATTGATTCCCTTTCCTACTCCATTTACCAGCGCATCAATTCCGGACTTTTCAATTACATTACTTAAAAAGCGTGAAAATGCTTTAAATGGCTTTACAACAATAGAATCATATATCTCGTCCACGTAAAATTTATTTTGAATGGCTCTTGCAAAGGCGCCTGCTTCTTTTGTAGTTCCATCGAAATTCTTGTATTTATGCCATGCCCACACACATACAATAATGATAAGAACAGATGATACACCCATCAGAATGAGTTCAGTTTGAGACGATGTTGCATTCGTTACCAAAATTTTATTAGACTCAGCAAAAACAGGCGATAAAAAATCACCCAGTTTATTACCATTCTTCATAAATATTTCAGGAACACCAACGAGACCGCCTACAACCGATAATACCGCAAGACAAACAAGTGGAAACGTCATCGCACCGGGGCTTTCATGTAAATGATGCAATTGATCCTCGGTACCACGAAACTTTCCGGCAAAAGTTAATGACACCAAACGAAACATATAAAATGCAGTGAGCAATGCACCGGCAACGCCAATAAAATATAACAACGGATTTACCGAAAATGCTGCCGCCAAAATTTCATCTTTTGAAAAGAAGCCTGCAAATGGCGGTATGCCAGCAATTGCGAGACATGCAATAAAAAATGTTACATAAGTGATCTTCATTTTTTTACCAAGACCACCCATTTTATTTATATCCTGTTCACCACCCATTGCATGTATAACGGAGCCTGCCCCAAGAAACAAAAGTGCTTTAAAAAATGCGTGTGTCATTACATGAAATACAGCGCCGGAATAGGAACCAACTCCTAAACCAAGAAACATATATCCCAACTGGCTAACGGTGGAATATGCCAACACTTTCTTAATATCATTTTGCCGCAAAGCAATTACTGCCGCAAATATTGCGGTAGCTAAACCTATAATGGCAACAAACGACATGGTAAACGGCGCCATTGAGTAAATGATATTGCTCCGTGCGATCATATATATGCCCGCAGTAACCATAGTAGCGGCATGTATTAATGCGGAAACAGGAGTAGGACCGGCCATTGCGTCGGGTAGCCATGTGTATAATGGAATCTGGGCGCTCTTGCCCATTGCTCCCACAAAAAGCAACAAACTTATCCCCGTTAATACGGGAGACCCTTTTCCTGTTATAACGGATAATATGCCTGTGTGATTATTAAAAAGGTTTTCGTAAGAAGTAGTTCCGAAAGCATTGATCAACCAAAAAATACCCAATATAAAACCGAAATCGCCAATGCGATTCATAATGAATGCCTTTTTAGCGGCATTGTTATAGTCGTTATTCTTAAACCAGAAACCAATCAATAAATAAGAACATAAGCCTACTCCTTCCCAACCAATAAACATAATTACATAGTTGCCACCCATTACCAACAGCAACATGGAGAATACGAATAAATTAAGGAATGAAAAATACCTGGCATACCCAGCATTATCTTCATCTTTCATGTATGAAGTGGAATAAACATGAATTAAAAACCCAACGCCGGTAATAATAAGAAGGAAAATTGAGGTGAGCTGATCTATCTGAAATTCAAATGGAATCTTAAGTTTCTCTATATCAATGAAAGAAAAATAAGTGATATGTTCAGCGGTAAACCCTTCTTTCGAAACAACAGTAAATATTAGTATGCTTAAACAAAAAGAAATAAATATTACACCACTTCCTATAATTCCCGTAACTTTTTTTGGGATAACTTTTCTTCCAAGTCCGTTAACCAGGAAGCCAAGAAAAGGCAGTAAGGGAATTAAATAAGCTTCATCAATTATATTCATCATAAATACAGCCGGTATAAAATGAAAAGAAAACTAAATTATTATATCCTTTATTAGTTTTTAAGCCTGTTTAAAAAATTAATATCAATAGATTTTGTATTCCGGTACATCATTACAATTATAGCAAGCCCCACACTCACTTCGGCAGCGGCCACTATCATAATAAAGAAAACAAATATTTGTGCGTTGATTGCCGACATGGCATTGGGTACCGCATCTCCAAGATGCATTTTGGAAAATGCAACCAATAATAAATTAACCGAATTCAGCATAAGCTCAATGCACATAAACACAATAATTGCATTGCGACGTGTAAGGGCCCCTGCAACTCCTATACAAAATAAAGCAATTGATAAAATGATGTATCCTTCAATTTGCATACTTAAGCTTTTAGTTCTTTTTCTTTCTTACCAATAATAACCGCACCCACCATTGCACTTAAAAATAATACACTGCTTATTTCAAACGGAACAACATAATCGTTAAATAGAGTTCTTCCCAGGTATTTAATCAGCCCAACATCAGTCCCGAACCGCATTTGAATTTTATTGGCCGGGGAGTGAGACAGTGCAGCGACTAATACAATCATTAAACATAAGCTGGCAATTAGTCCTGATATTTTTATATATATATTTTTTGGAATTTCCGGATGTTCATTTAAATCTATGAACATAACTACGAAAGTAAAGAGCACCATGATTGCCCCCGCATATACGATAATATTTACGATGGCAAGAAACTGTGCATTCATCAAAACATAATGACCTGAAATTGCGAAGAAAACTATAATGAGCCACAGAACTCCATACAATGGATTCTTGCTGGAAATAACTCCAATGGCTCCCACTACCGCGAGTGCAGATAAAAACCAGAATAAAATTTGCGTAGTTGCCATGTATTCGCTTCTATTGCTTGTTGTCTATTATCAATTGTTTATCGCATCACTTCTCATTTCCATGTCCTTCAGGATGCAACTTACGGCTGCCTTTTGCTTTTGCATAAGCTTCCGGATCTTCTTTAGGATGAGGGATTAACAAATCTTTTTTCCCATAAATAAATCCCTTACGCTGATAATTAGCAGGCGCAAAAGTTTCACTTAAATAAACAGCATCTTTAGGACATGCCTCTTCGCATAAACCACAAAATATACAGCGCAGCATATTGATCTCGTATTTGGCTGCATATTTTTCTTCTTTATATAAATGCTCTTCGCCCGGTTGACGCTCGGCTGCTTCCATAGTTATAGCTTCCGCCGGGCAGGCAACTGCACATAAACCGCATGCGGTGCAATTCTCACGGCCCTCTTCATCCCTGTTTAAAATTTGTAAACCACGAAAAACAGGACTGAAAGGCCTTGTTTGTTCCGGATAATTTATAGTAACTTTTTTTCTGAAGATGTGTTTAAAAGTAATGAACATGCCCCTGAGAATTTCAGGTAAATACATTCTTTCCCAGGCGTTCATTTTTCTCCTGTCAACAGGTTTTACCCTGCTAGTTAATGCCTGCATAAAAACCTCCTTCTTTTATTCCTGCTGTAAACAAGTTTAAATTTATTGTCCGCAAAAGTATATTTTAATTTATAAGTGCACTTCATTTAAAATTGATTTTTATATACTCCTTTAGAAATGCCAATTATTTTGATGCAATAAAATAATGGCACCTGTCACGAGCATATTAAATAATGCTAACGGTAGTAATATCTTCCAGCCCAGGTTCATCAATTGATCATACCTGAATCGCGGTATCGTCCAACGCACCCACATAAACAAAAAGAGGAACCCAACTATTTTTATAAAAAAAACAAATCCCTGCGCTACTGCTGCTCCATTGATGCCAATTGAATTAACCAGGTTATGATCATTCACAAAAGGAATATCATATCCGCCAAAAAATAAAGTAACCATTACAGCACTGCTCAGGAACATATTTACGTATTCAGCAAATAAATAGAAACCTAATTTCATAGACGAATATTCTGAATGATAACCTCCAATCAATTCATTTTCTGCTTCAGATAAATCGAAAGGTGTGCGGTTTGTTTCAGCAAAAGCACAAACCAGGAAGATTAAAAAACCCAATGGTTGTTTAAAAATATACCACCAATGATCCATCTGCTGATCAACCATCGTTCTAAGGCTTAAGGTTCCTGAAAGCATTAACAGCGCAATAAGGGTGATGCCCATAGCAAGTTCGTAGCTTATTATTGACGAAGCTGCTCTCATGGCACCCAACAAAGAGAATTTATTATTGCTTGCCCAGCCGCCGATCATTATGCCATAAACGCCAAGGCTCACTATTCCAAAAACATACAAGATGCCAATGTTTACATCTGCTATTTGCAATGAAATGTCCCGGTTAAAAAGATGAATTTTATTTCCCCAGGGAATTACCGCACCAATCATTATTGCTGTCAGCATCGCAATACTTGGCCCAAGAATGAAAAGAAATTTTGACGAGTATTTTGGAATAATTTCCTCTTTAAAAAATAATTTTATACCATCCGCTACCGGTTGTAAAATTCCAAAAGGGCCTGCACGGTTCGGCCCTCGTCTGTCCTGGATTATAGCAGCTACTTTACGTTCAGCATAAGTAGAATACATAGCGATGAGCAGAGAGGCGCTTACGACAACGACGATAAGTATGAGTTTCTCAGTAAATACAACCCAATCAATGGCTAATAAGTGCATAAACGAAAATGTAAAACCTGCTCACTGCAGGCGGGTTCAAAATATTCAAAGCCTGTTCTGTTATTAATCTTAATTTAAAAAAATTCAATGAGCCCCCGTATTAGTCGAATCTGCTCCCGCTGAATTTTCCTTTACTCCCTCTTTAATATCTGTTACGTTATGGCCCGTTGCAAAAGGTTCACCATTAAAGGTTTTTCCGGTTGCCGGTCCAAATAATTCGTCCAAATGTACATCCTGCTGGTTTACTTTACTTTCTTCATGAATGTCCATTAATAACAACGGACTTCTTCCATTTAATAACTTATCGAGCGGATCGTGAGGCATAACTTTTACCTGGTAATGATTGGCCGAAATAACTGAATGCCTGTTTATATTAGTCGGCCTTTCAATTACCCAATCTGATGTTTTCTTCTTGTCGAAACGACAGGTATTACAGATCCACATTGCTTTACCTGTTTCATCACTTTGCACTTCGCCCCATTGATCTTTTCGTGCCGTTACCCTATACACTTCGTCTCCACGGTTCCATAACGTAACTCTACCACAGCATTTATCGCAGTCGCGATGCGCATCCATGGGTTTCAAAAACCATACACGGTTTTTAAATCTGAATGTTCTGTCAGTAAGTGCACCAACGGGGCAAACATCAATCATATTACCACTGAAATCATTTTCAATTGCTTTTGAAATGTAGGTAGAAATATCTGAATGATCACCCCTGTCAAGAATACCGTGCACACGGTTATCAGTAAGTTGATCTGCGACATACACACAACGATAGCATAAAATGCAACGTGTCATGTGTAGTTGAATGTAAGGTCCGATGTCTTCTCTCACGAAGGTGCGACGTTTGAATTCGTAACGTGTTTGAACTGCTCCATGTTCGTAACCCAAATCCTGTAAATGACATTCACCTGCCTGGTCGCAAACCGGGCAATCTAACGGATGATTAATTAATAAAAATTCAACAACTCCCTTTCTCGCATCCTGCACTTTTTCGCTTGTTACATTTTTCACGATCATACCGTCCATTACATTAGTCCTGCAAGATGCTACCAATTTAGGCATTGGCCTTGGGTCGGCAGTTGAGCCTGCTGCTACTTCTACCAAGCAGGTCCTGCATTTACCACCACTATCTTTCAATTTACTATAATAGCACATAGCCGGCGGCGCTACTTCATGCCCTATCATGCGGGCAGCATTCAAAATTGACGTTCCTGCCGGAACATCAATAGTGATATTATCTACCGTTATTTTAAATAATTTTTGTTCGTCAGCCATTCTCCATTTTCGGTTTTAATTTTTCACTAATTAAACTGCCACTTCCAAAGGATCAGCATAGTGCGCCAATCCGTAATTTCTTTTTAAACATTCATCCGGATTCAACACGTGCCATTCAAACTCATCCCTAAAATGCCTGATAGCCGCTGCCACAGGCCATGCTGCCGCATCTCCCAACGGGCAAATGGTGTTGCCTTCAATTTTTCGTTGAATATCCCAAAGCAAATCAATATCCTTCATCTCACCTTTTCCGTTATCAATTTTTTGCAGAATCTTTTCCATCCAGCCAGTACCTTCACGGCATGGTGAACATTGGCCGCAACTTTCGTGATGATAAAATCTTGCTAAAGTAAGTGTGTGCTTTACTACGCACTGATCTTCATCAAGTACAATAAAACCGCCCGAACCCATCATGCTGCCAGTTGCAAAACCACCGTCCGCGAGACTTTCATAATTCATTATTCTCGGCTCGCCTTTAGCAGTTTTCAAAAGAAGATTGGCAGGTAAAATAGGTACTGATGAACCGCCGGGAATACACGCCTTCAATTTCTTCCCATTGGGTATACCACCACAATATTCATCACTGTAAATAAATTCTTCCACAGATATAGTCATATCAATTTCATAAACACCCGGCTTATTTATATTGCCACATGCTGAAATTAATTTTGTTCCCGTAGATCTTCCAACGCCAATTTTCGAGTACGCTTCACCGCCATCATTAATAATAGGAACAATGGCAGCGATTGTCTCTACGTTATTTACAACTGTTGGACATCCCCAAACTCCTTTTACCGCAGGGAAAGGAGGTTTAATTCTAGGCAATCCTCTCTTACCTTCCAAACTCTCGAGCAGAGCCGTTTCTTCTCCGCAGATATAAGCGCCTGCTCCGCGATGAACATATAATTCACAGTTAAATCCGCTTCCTAAAATATTGTTACCAAGAAATCCATTTTGTTTTGCTTCTGCAATTGCATTTTCAAGAATATCGCTTACCCAATCATATTCCCCACGGATATAGATATACGAAACATTGCTTCCTAACGCATATGAGGAGACGATCATTCCTTCTATCAAAAGATGCGGAATAAATTCCATTAAATACCTGTCCTTGAAAGTTCCGGGTTCGCTTTCATCTGCATTGCACACAAGATATCTTGCAACTCCTTCCGGCTTCGCCAGGAAACTCCATTTCATCCCTGTCGGGAAACCTGCACCACCGCGGCCCCTCAGCCCACTCCTTTTAACTTCTTCCACAATATCACCCGTCTGCATCGTCAAAGCTTTTTCAACACTCTTATAACCACCTTCACGCCTATACACCTCGAAGCCTTTGATGCCCGGTATGTTTACTTTATCTAATAATAATTTTTTTGACATGCTACTGATTATTTCTTCTCACAATTAAACATCCAATTAACGCCAAATTTATCCTGGAGCATTCCAAATTTTGCTCCCCAGAATTGATCAGCCAAAGGCATCGTAACTTTTCCGCCTTCTGCCATTCTATTAAACACTTCATCCAATTTACTTTCATTATCTACGTCTACTGATAACTGAATATTTCCATCCGTTGAAACCGATTGACCTTTAAAAACATCTGAAACCATTATCATATTTCCATCAAAGACAAGTCTTCCATGCAACACCTTATCTTTATAGTCTTCGTCGCTTGGCATCGGGCTTTCGCCGTAAGTACCTAACTGAACTATTTCCCCGCCCAAAGAATCTTTGTAAAAGTTGAGTGCATCTCTTGCATTGCCTGGAAAATGTAGATATGGAACAAGTTTCATGAAATTTTTTATTCTGTGTTCAAATAAATTTATTCTAATTATTCGCCGCTGCCCTTGCTATACATTCTTCAATGATGCTATCCACTTTTTCTTTTGTCAGATGTTCACGATATGTTTTTCCAAACTGCATCATGGGCGCATACCCGCACGCCCCCAAACATTCTACAACTTTTAAAGTAAACAATCCATCGGCAGTTGTTTCGCCCCTTTTAATTGATAATTTATTTTCGATATAGTTTATGATGTCATCGCTGCCATTTAGCATGCAAGGCCCTGTTTGACAAACTTCAAAAACATATTTACCTACAGGCTTCGTATTCAACATTGAATAGAATGTCGCCACTTCGTACACCTCAATAGGTTTGATATTTAATAAAGAAGCCACATAATCCATTGAAGATACATCTAACCAACCTCCACCCTGTTGCTGAGCTATATGCAATATGGGAAGTATAGCGCTTTTTTGTTTCCCCTCCGGGTAACGTTTTATTATCGCATTAACTTGATTTAATTGTTCTTCAGAAAAAATCATCGTTTATTATATTAAAATCAAACTTATTTTTTACGCAAATCACGCATCCATTTCACCCGCGATTAAATTTAGACTACTCATGGTGATAATGGCATCACTTAACATGCCTCCTTTGGTTAATTCTGAATAGGCCTGGTAATAAATAAAACATGGCCGTCTGAAATGTAGCCTGTACGGTGCTCTGCCTCCATCGCTTATTAAATAAAAACCAAGTTCACCATTTGCTCCTTCAACGGAAGAATAAATTTCACCTGCCGGCATGTCGATTTCGCCCATCACTATTTTAAAATGATAAATAAGTGCTTCCATTTTAGTATACACATCCTTCTTATCAGGTAGATAATATTCAGGAACATCTGCGTGAAAAACTTCAGCATCTTTCCCTTTGAACTCCTGTATCTTTTGATAAGCGTCTTTGATCAATTTAAGACTTTGCCACATCTCCTGGTTTCTTACAAGGAACCTGTCATAACAATCACCTGTGGTGCCTACCGGAATGGTAAAATCAAAATCTTCATAACTGCTATAAGGTTGGTGCACACGCACATCATAATCTACCCCGGCTGCACGCAGGTTAGGCCCTGTAAATCCATAATTCAAGGCTCGTTCTGCACTTATGGGACCTACATCAATGGTTCGATCCATAAATATCCTGTTCCTATTAAAGAGATTTTCAAATTCTTCAAGAACAACCGGCCATTCCTTTATAAACTTTTCCAGTTTTGTAAAAGCTTCGTTGGTAAAGTTTCTTTCGAAACCGCCAATGCGGCCAATGTTAGTTGTTAAACGAGAACCGCATATTTCTTCATAGATTTCATAAATATGTTCACGGGATTGCATTACGTAGAGAAAGCCCGTATAGGCTCCCGAGTCAACACCAACAATAGAATTGCATATAAGATGATCAGAGATGCGGGCCAATTCCATAATAATTATTCGTAAATAATCTACACGCTTTGGAGTTTTTACCTTTAATAATCTTTCGCAGCAAATATGCCATCCCATATTATTAATAGGTGACGAACAATAATTCAAGCGATCAGTAAGGGGTGTGATTTGGTATAGTGGACGGTGTTCCGCAATTTTCTCAAAGGCCCTGTGGATGTAGCCAACAGTTTGCTCTGCACTTACAACACGCTCACCATCCAACTCAACAACATTTTGAAAAACACCATGTGTTGATGGATGGGTAGGACCAAGATTTAAAGTAGTTGTTTTCTTTTCAAGAGAGTGTTCAGGAAGTTTTATATGTTCTTTTGTATCGTGCATATTTCAATTTGTCAATCTCACAAATAGCGTTTATAAAATTTAGAAAGTATATGTATCAAAAAACTATTCATTATTCAATTTTGAAATAATCTAATCTCTTCCAAACATCTCGTCATCTTTATCCACTCTTGTTTGCTCTTCTAACGGATATTCTTTTCGCATAGGAAAGTAATCCATTTCATCAGCATTTAAAATTCTCACAAGATTGGGATGCCCAATAAAATTTATGCCGTAAAAATCATAGGTTTCCCTTTCCATCCAATTGGCAGCAGCATAAAGTGCAGTAGCACTAAATACATCCGGTTTATTAACGTCAGCAAATACTTTAAAACGTATGCGAATATTTTCAACGAGATTATGAAGGTGATAAACGACTGCTAGTTCTTCACCCTTTTTTTCAGGATAGTGAACAGCGCAGATGTCGGTAAGAAATCTAAACTGAAGAGTGGGATCATCGAAAAGATACTGCAGCACTTTAAGATTTAAGTCTTTGTGCGAAGTGAAAGTCAGCATTCCATAAGGCTCGCTCCAGTCATAAATTTCCCCGCCAAATCTTTCTGTTAGTTGTTGCCTGATTGTTTCGTTGGTTAATGCCATAATTTAAAATTCAAAATGCAAAACTCAAAAATGATAGATCCGGTTAATAATTTTACATTTATTGAATGCCATAGCTATTCATCAATTCTTTATACCTCTCAGAATTCCTGCGTCTTAAATTTTCTTTTCCTACAAGGTCCTGAACTTTTATAAAGCCGTCTAATACAGCTTCGGGCCTTGGAGGGCACCCTGGCACATAAACATCTACCGGAATAATTTGGTCTATTCCCTGCAGGACTGAATAGGAATCGAAAATACCACCGCTACTTGCACAGGCTCCCATCGCTAAAACCCAACGGGGTTCAGCCATTTGAAGATAAACCTGTTTTACAATGGGCGCCATTTTCTTTGCAATAGTGCCCATCACCATTAAAAGATCACATTGCCTGGGCGAGAAACTCACCCTCTCTGAACCAAAGCGGGCAAGATCGTAATGGGAGGCCATAAGTGCCATAAACTCAATGCCGCAACAACTGGTAGCAAAGGGTAAAGGCCAAATAGAGTTTTTCCTCGCAAGTCCTACTACATCGCTCAACTTGGTTGCAAAAAATCCTTCACCTGTAAGCCCCTCGGGAGCATTTGCCAGTGCAATAGGAGCTTCTACATGTTTGTTAGTAATATTATATTGAACCGGGCGGGCCATAGTTTTTCATTTAAATTTAAAAAAACGTTACAACTTCATCGTCTCTTATCAAACAAAAAATTGGAAAAATCATTTATTCTTCCCAATGCAATGCACCTTTCTTAATTATATAAATAAAGCCGCTTAAAAAGAAGGCGACGAACATTACGATAGCAAGAAATCCGTGCCAGCCTAATTCACGAAAATTAATTGCATATGGATAGAAAAAAATAACCTCTACGTCAAACAAGACAAATAAAATTGCAATTAAAAAATATTTAATTGCCATGGGGCGTCGTGCATTTCCATGTCCTTCAATACCACTCTCAAAATTTTCCAGTTTCTCGGATGTCTTTCTTTTTGGACCGAATACATGAGTTAATACCATTATTCCTCCAACCAAAACAATTGCAAATATTAACTGAATGCCGATAGGGAGATAATCTAATGTGCTATTGCCGGGTGAAGCGGCTTGCAAAAAAAAATGCTGTATCAATTATAAAAAGATTATTTGCAAAAATACAACAGGCTATCCAATTTTCCATATCGATTGTAAGGGCCTAAATACCCAGGTTATAATAAATTTAAAAACAAAAGACTGGCAGTTCAAGTCTGTTGAGAAAAATAAAATGCCCCGCTATAATAGTGCGGGGCATTCATTTATTTTGAGGCTCTCTTTTATTTTTTTGCAGGAGGAGAATCGCCCTTCGAAGCCTTGGCGGGCTGAGATGGCTGGGATGGCAACGCTCTTAAAGCTTTGTCATTTGTTTGCGCCTGCGTATCGTTAGGATCTAATTCAAGAATCTTACTATTAAAATAAAGTGCAGAATCTTTATTATGTTTTACATTATATTGATAAGCCACCATATACCTGTAACCGGTAATTTCATTGGCTCTTACTTTGTCCTTTTCTGCGGATGTATCAGCAATAGATATTACTTTTTCATAAGAAGGCTTTGCCAGGCCGTTAATACCGGTAGAATCTATTCCTTCCTCGGCATGAGCCTTCATATACCACCCAAAAATGTCCTCCGGATATTTTTGCGTATATAAAGCCCAGATCGAATCTGCGCTTACATAGTCACCGCCACGATAATCATTGTAACCTGCATAATACAGATCCACTTTGCCATAATCAGGCTTAAGCTTTAATATTTTCGCGTACCATTTACCCGCGTCAGCATATTTTTTTGCTGCAATAAGGCTTTCAGCAGTGGATTTTAAATAATCTAATTTGTTTGCAGGAACTGTGTCAAGCGCAACAGCTTTATCAATATATATAGAAGCGAGAGAATCATTATGTACCTGATCCATTGAACCTTTAGCAGGAATTTTTAAAAGAACCTTACCGTAAGTTGCGTAGTCATTTGGCCCTATTTTATCCGGATTTACTTTTGCAAAAAATTCGTCAAAATATTTTTTAGCATTTATTGAATCACCAAGTTTGTCGTAAGAATAGGCTTTTAAACCATAAACGTTTGGATATACTTTTGTTCCACCGGTTGTAATGCACTCATCGGATTTAGCAATTGCCTGCTGGTATAACCTGGAAACATACAAAAGAGAAGCTTCCGCATAGCAGTTCTTTGAATCAGGATCAGCTACAGCAATGTATTTATTAAGATATTCCCTGGATTTATTTACATCACGCTCATAATAATAGTTATACAGCCAATAATAAACAGGGGCAAAATTGGGGTCAGCTGCAATTGCTGCGTTATAATACTTCATATAAATTGGTTCCTGGCCATATCCCTGGGTTTCATAAATTCGGCCAATCATAAAATCGGCTCTCGCACTTTTAGGATCCAGTTCTAGCGCCTTAGTATATGAAGTTGTGGCATTGGCTCCGTCAATCATCTTTCTATAAGCATCACCCAATAATATTTGTACTTCAGGATTTTTTTTATCCTTATCAGCTGCCTGGTTTAATAAGCCAATTGCATACACCGGGTCACCACTTTTTGTATCTATATTTGCACGGCCAACGGCTTCCTGTATTTCAGGCAACTCCTTTTTCTTAGGAATACTCATCGCTGCCTCAAATTTATTTCGGGCATCTTCTTTTTGACCTTCCATCAAAGCAATTTCTCCCATACCAACCATTAACAGGGGCGTGTTAGGATTTGCCTGCAGGGCTTTTTGATACAATGCTTTGGCTGCGGCTGTATCGGGGTTATCGCCATTCTTTATATAAGTTTGACCCAACCAATACACCGCTTCTATATCATTGGGATTTGCTGCTACCAATTTGCTAAATACGTTCTGCGCACTAGTATACCTCTCATAGTCTAAAAATTTTTTACCCTCATCAATGCTCTGGGCAAATAAAGTGTTTCCCAAAAAAATAAAAGAAGATAACAGGAAGAATTGTTTCATTTTTCGCATTTTACTAGATTTAGATTAATTACTTATATTTTCAATTTAATGTTGCCGAACGTATGGTAAAATTCATTTTTGCAGGCCATAAATACGACCTCATAAAAATCAGTTGTCCCTTTTCATAAGTCAGAAAATTTGCAAATCCCCCTCCAAGTCCATTATAATTTTCTTTCAAAATATAATACAACCCCCTCACCATTGGATAACGCCTTTTAGCGATATTAGCCTGGTAGGGTTTTACATAAGTTTGTTCCGGGCAATTACATCCAATTGCGGCAATTCTCACCTTTTTCAAAAAAGTCGTCTGAGAAGTGTCTTCCTTATTTCCTATCCAGCTTACCCCTACAAAACCCAGCGCATTTGTATGGTCGGCAACATAATTTATAACTCCAATACTATTCTTCTCAGCGAATACTTTTTTCGAATCAAACGGTTTTCCTTTTAAAATAGAATCAATAGCGTATCGAACCGTACTCGTTTCCCTTAACCCATCAAAAACCGCCAATTGTTTATCACCCGTCGTACCACTCAAGATGCCACGAATCTGATCCATGGTAAAAAGCGAGTCAGGATCATTATTATTGACAATAACCGCAACCGCATCAAGTGCAACTTTGTCATAAGCCGGATAGAACGACAAACTGTCTTTATAAAATTTCTCTTCCTCGTCTGTAAGACCCCTAGTTACTATGATCATCCTGGTGCTGTCTTTTATTAAATCTTTAAAACACTCAGCCTCTGGTTTATAGTCAGCAATAATTTTTGCTTTTGGATATAGGGCTTCAAAAACCTGTATCTGCGAATCAATGACCGGTTTAAAAGACTCATCAACACTTATATGTATCGTGCCGCTGTTGGTGGTATCAAGATCCGTTCGTACATGACCACCTGAGCACCCTGAAAACAGAATAACAGCAAACGCAGCAATTACCAGCGCCCAGTTCATCTGGCCATTTATTAAAGTTCTTATCATCTTTCTCTAAAATAATCTTTTTTAATTCCCCTGTAAAACCTCCATGCTCCATAAATAATAATTAATCCTGCAAAAATTTTTGCCGTGGTACTCTCGGTAAAATTATTACTAAAATGAAGTTGTTTAGAAAAAATTATAAAAATTCCAACGCCAACATATAAAAATCCCATGCCAAAATCCATTATACTTTTCATCAAAATATAACGCCTCGTTCTCTTATCTTCGGTATTTTCAAATTCTTCAAGACTCATACTCTAAATTTAACCCCACCGGTGGCAAGATAAAATAAAATGAAGAAAATGCATTTAAAAAACTTGACATAACAAATATTTATCCAAATATTTTTAAAATTCACTTGTAAACTTTACCGGCACCACGTAATACACCCACACATTTTCGCCATTACTTTTTCCCGGGATCCACAACGGCATTTTCTTCAAAACTTTCAATACCTCATTATCAAAAGTAATACCACCCGATTTTATCACATCAAAACCTCCAAGCTTTCCATCATAATTTACGACAAACTTTATTTTAACCGATACCTCTTCACCCTCAATATCCCCGGGCGACTGAAGATTTTTTTTAGAAAATCAAGCAGGGCCCTCTTTCCTCCCGGATATTGGGGCATAATTTCAGCAATATATACTGGACTATGTTTATTAATTCTTGATTCGGCTAATTCCGCATCTACAGCAGGAAGGCCTTTAATGGAAATGTTACCATTCCCTGTACCTCCGGGTTCATAACTAATGCCTGAACTATTAGCTGAGATTAAAGACGGCGTTGTTTCGATAGGTGTTGCAGGGAAATTGTTAATATTAATTGAATCTACAATTCGCGGAGGCAAGTCCAATCGATTAGCTTTTTTTGAAAGAATACGGTTGACAGCAACTTTGGATTTTGCTTTTGAAAACAGATCGTAATCAGATGTTTTTATTTCCGGAGTTGCAATAAGGGTGGTATGCATATTCGGAACTGTCGCCGATCTATTTAAAAGTAATAAGCAAAGCAATAAAGTCGATGTCACCATTGAAAGTAAAGCAATGGATAAACGCTTACTATATGATCTTCTCAGCGTGTATGCGCCATAATCTTTATTTCGGTTTTCAAAAATAATATCCAATAAGTTACTTTGTAAAATGGCAGACTGGTTCATTATTATTTTTTTGCAGAAATGCAACGCATTGCCGGTTTAAAATATTTATTCCTTAAAAATCCAGTACCGTTTCAGGTAAGATGCACGATTACTTTCTTTTCATAAATGCATTTAAAAAATATTTGGGTTTTTTTACTGAATGAGTAAATCAATCAATAGCCAGATATGTCAGTAGGTAAAATTGAATACCATATTTTTGCGGCTTAAAAATTAAATCTTCCGGCAAAGGCAAAAAATGAAACCATCATTACCACAGGGCACACGGGACTTTAATGCCGAAACAATTCGCAAAAGGCAATTTATTCTTAATACAATTAAAGAAGTTTTTGAGCTATATGGTTTTGAACCATTGGAAACGCCGGCTATGGAAAACCTTGAAACACTAATGGGGAAATATGGTGATGAAGGTGATAAGCTAATTTTTAAAATATTAAACAACGGGCTAGACAATCCTTCTAAAAAAGAAGAGACTCAAAAAGGCTTTGAAAATATTCTTTCCGGAAAAAATGATAAAACTATTACAGAAAGGGCGCTTCGCTATGATCTTACTATTCCCTTTGCCCGTTATGTTTCTATGAACTATGGCAAACTAACGATGCCGTTTAAACGCTACCAAATGCAACCTGTGTGGCGGGCCGACAGGCCACAGAAAGGAAGATACCGTGAGTTTTATCAATGCGACGCAGATGTAGCCGGAACAAATTCTTTAGTAAGCGATGCAGAACTCGCATTAATTTACTTGCAGGTTTTTAAGAGATTGAAAATTCAAGTAGACGTAAAAATTAATAGTCGTAAAATATTAGCCGCACTTGCTGAAGTATGTGGAGGAATTGATAAGATGAATGCCATTACAGTTGCAATCGATAAACTGGATAAAATAGGGATTGACAAGGTGAAACTAGAGTTGGCAGAAAATAATTTATCGGCCCAACAGATTTCGATTATTGAAACCTATCTCAAAATTGACGGATCCAACGAAGAGAAGCTTCTGAAAGCAACGACCCTACTAGATGGCACCGAAACCGGGAAAGAGGGAATTGCAGAATTGAAAGCAATTCTTGGTTACATAAACAAAGTAGATCACGATTCCGCGACCTCAATAATGTTTGATTTTACCCTTGCAAGAGGTCTTAATTATTATACCGGAATTATTTATGAAGTAACGGCCCGCGCTGTTGAAATCGGAAGCATTGGCGGAGGCGGGCGTTATGATGACCTTACCGGCTTATTTGACGTACCAAATATTCCCGGCGTAGGCATTAGTTTTGGCGTAGATCGCATTTATGATGTGATGACTGAGTTAAATATATTTCCCGAAGAAATAAATAAATCAACACAGGTATTATTTTTCAATCTTGGTGAAAAGGAATCGGGAATAGCCTTTAAAGAAATGCAATCTCTGAGGAATAATGGCATAAGTTGCGAGCTGTTTTATGAAAACGTAAAAATGGATAAGCAATTTAAATACGCTTCAAAAAAAAATATACCCTTTGCAGTAATTATAGGCTCCAGGGAATTGGAAGAAAAAACCTGTGTTATAAAGGACCTTTCCAAAGGTGAACAACAAACCATCCCGCTACAAAACCTTTCCTCATATTTTTGAATTAAAACAGGTTACTTTCTTTAAAATTTGACATTAATAAAAAAATGAATTAGTTTTTCTAAAATTATTGCGACCGTCTTTTTATAAATACCGAATTAAAAATTTTAAAACTATTATTATGAAATCTTTTTTGAGGCTTACGCTATTGTTTATCGGAGCTGCCTTTTTATTTTCTTCCTGCAAGAAAAAAAATGAAGAGGGTAAAATGATACCCAAAAATGCAATGTTTGTCGTTCAGCTTGATACAAAATCTCTTAAAGAAAAACTTACGTGGGATGATATAAAACAATCTTACTGGTATGGCCAACTTAATGCGCATTTAGAGGAAAGACATGGAGCGGCGGCAACGCAAGTAAAACAAATCCTCGATAATCCTGAGAAAACAGGAATCGATTTAGATGGCAGTCTTATTTTCTTTGTTGCAAAAAATACAGGTTCTGATGGCGAATTGGTTCTAGAAGGAAATATTAAAAATGGTGATGATTTTGCGACATTTAATAAAACTATGGATTCGTCCGCAACTGTTAAGAAAGATGGGGATTTAAATATGCTGACCTTACATGATCAGGCGGTGGTTGCATGGAACGATAAACATTTTGTTTATGCTTTTGACGCGGGTGAGGCAAAATCAAGATTTAATCCGATGAACAATGGCGCATACAACCAAAGTAACGTAGCACCATTAGTAGATAAAAGTGCGAGTCTCGCTACAGTTTGTAAAAATATATTCTCGCTAAAGTCGGATAGCAGCCTGGCAGAGAATGAAAAATTCTCAAATCTTCTTAAAGAAAAAGGTGATATACGTACATGGATAAACAGCGAAGAAATTATGAAGAGTTCTTCTTCGCTCGGAATGCTTGGTATGCTAAAACTTGATGTGTTTTTCAAAGATAACGTTAGTACTTACACGGTAAACTTCGACAATGGAAAAATCGATATAGATCACAAAGGTTATGCGGGAAAAGAGTTTAGTGATTTTCTGAAAAAATACAGCGGCGGAAGCATCAATACAGATATGATTAAAAACATTCCTTCACAGAATGTATTGGGAATGCTGGCGATGAACTACAAACCTGAAGCAATAAAAGACCTTATTAAATTAATTGGTATGGATGGGATGCTGAATTCATATTCCGATAAAATTGGATTTAATCTGGACGATTTCGTAAAAGCCAACAAAGGAGATCTTTTGCTTGCTTTCACTGATTTGAGTGTGAAGAAAGAGTCTTCTGCCGATTCAACAATGCCTGCATTTACCAAACCTGATTTTAATGTTTTGTTCTCCGTGTCAATAGGCGACAAAGCAAGCTTTCAAAAGCTGGTGGATGCCGGTAAAACAATTAGTGGTGAGATGGGAAGAAATGATACGTCAATCGCATACGGCCAAAACGATAAGGTATTCGCAATTACGAATCATCAACATTTTCTAAACGATTACCTGGCAGGAAATGCAAATAACAAATACGATTTTGTAGACAAAATAAGTGGCCATTCTGTCGGTGCGTATATAGACATTCATAAAATACTTGCGGCTCTATCCACTGAAAAAATGGATGACCCTGATCATAAAGAAATTATGGATGCTAGTCTCAACTTGTGGAATAATATTTATGTAACCACTGGCGACTTCAAGGATGGTGCGCTAACGGGGCATACCGAGATTAATTTGATTGACCAAAATACAAATAGCCTGAAACAATTGAATCACTACTTTGATTCGATTGCAAAAGTCATGAAGGAAAAAAGTGATAAGGAAAAATCCGGACTGAACAGCACTGATTCTTTAATGATGCCTCCGCCGATTGATACGGTAGGACATAAATAACTTATTGAATTCTATTTAATAAAAGAAGCTGAAATTATGCAGATAAAACTGCAGGAAATTGTACCTGGTTATATTGATAAAAAAAACATTAGCGGATCGCAGATATGGGGCCAAGAAATAATAATCAAAAAAGGTGAACACCTGCATATTGTTGCACCATCAGGCACTGGCAAAACTTCTTTAATTCATTTTATTTATGGTCTAAGAAAAGATTACGCAGGTACCATTTCTTATGATACAACAGATATTAAAAAGCTTTCTACGGAAAGCTTTTCTTCTTTTCGTCAACATAAAATAAGCATCATTTTTCAGGATTTAAAATTGTTTGACGACCATACTGCAAAAGAAAATATCGAAATAAAAAGAATTTTAGAACCCTATCATCCAAAAGAAAAAATTGATGATATGGCAAAGAAGCTCGGCATTGAAACTAAGTTAAATCAACAGGTAAAAAAATGCAGCTATGGCGAGCAGCAACGCATAGCTATCATTCGTTCTTTAATGCAACCATTTGATTTTATATTGTTAGATGAACCGTATAGTCACCTTGATGAAGTAAACAGGAAGAAAGCAACAGAACTTATTTATGAAGAGTGTGAACAACGTAATGCCGCTATGATATTTGCAGACTTAAAGGAACTTGATTTTTTAAAAGGAGAAAAGGTGTTGATGCTGTAATGATCGAATTGCTTTATAATCGAATTGATAAAACCGATAAAGACTTAAAGAGAGCTAAACATCGCACATCAAACTCAGTACATCATACATAAGAATGGATTTATCATATAAAAATATACAGCCTTTAATTATTTCAGGTAAAAATAAATTTTCCAAATGGCTTGGCTATTTTGGATTGGGAATAGGTGTATTGCTTTTATTGGTTTCCCTGCAAATGTTTATCAACATTCAGCAGTTACTGAAAGAAAGCAGTCCGCGTAAAAATGGTTATGATTTTATTTCCATCTCTAAAAACATCACCAATGACAATATGGGGAAGGATAATAGTTTTACTAACACTGATTTAACGAAACTTAAAACTAATCCCGCTATAGATGCTATCTCTCCGTTAATTTCTAATCAATTTCGTGTGCGAGCCACGGCAGGTGACGTTATTCCTTTCAGCACCGATCTTTTTTTGGAAAGTATCGACAACGGTTTTATAGACACACTTCCCCCTTCGTTTACGTGGCAACCCGGACAACCGGTTGTGCCGATAATTTTTTCATCCGATTTTTTAGAAATATATAATGTATTTGCTCCGGCGCAAGGGTTGCCGCAACTGTCTGAGCAAACGCTTTCTTCTGTGAATATTATTTTAGAATGTTCGGGCCCAAATGGAACCTTAAATTTCAGGGGCAATATTGTTGCACTAAGCGATCGCATCAACTCATTGCTTGTTCCCAAATCTTTTATGAACTGGGGCAACCTTCATTTCATCGGAGATACTACAGCCCGTGTTTCCAGAGTTTATATAAAAACAAAAGATGCAAACGACCCAAAGCTTCTTTCATTTTTGGACCAGCAGGATTATCACCTTAACAAAGACAAAGTAAAGTTTGGCCGGGTAAAAAGTATTCTGCAAAATATTGTGAGTGCATTAGGTGTGTTTGGTATACTTGTAATCGTGATGGCATTGATGCTCTTTTCATTTTATCTTCAATTATTGATCGCCAGGAGCAAAGACAATCTGCGTTTATTGCTTACGTTAGGTTATTCACCGCGTTGGCTCGCTAATAGTGTTGCTAAAACCTGGTTACCTGTTTACTTGTTCATTATTCTCGGCGCCTTGATTTTTACCCAACTTCTACATTTATTATTTCTTCGGCTTTCATTCGTAGGCCAGGGAGATCTTTCGTATTTGCTTCACTGGAGTGTTTGGTTAATTGCGATTTTATTATTGCTGTTAACAGCATATATTAATTCGCGGTTGGTAACGAAGGAATTGAATAAGATTTTGTAGAGACGCGATGCATCGCGTCCCTACAGACACAATACAAATGGATAAATTCAAAAATAAATATCGGATACCATCTGCACGCTTGCAAAATTGGGATTACGGATCGCCTGGATTATATTTTATTACTATCTGTACGAAAGACAGGAACCACTATTTTGGAGAAATAGAAAACGATGAAATGATTTTGAATGAATTAGGATTAAGTGTAAACTGCGAATGGGAAAAGACACCGGAAATACGGCCTGATATGAATTTGGAATTAGGGGAATTCATAACAATGCCCAACCATTTTCACGCTATTATTATAGTTGGAGAGAATAGATTTAATACCCAATTTGGCGTAACCCGTAGAGACGCCACGCATGGCGTCTCATATACAACGCCTCCAAAAGAAAAAGACGCCACGCATGGCGTCTCTACCAATAAATTCGGACCGCAATCAAAAAATTTAGGTTCTATTATCCGTGGTTTCAAATCAGCGGTAACCACGGCATCGAAAAAATTAAATATAGATTTCGGTTGGCAGGCAAGGTTTCATGATCATATTATCCGCAACCATGATGAATTAATCCGTATTTCAAATTATATCAAAACCAATCCCCAAAATTGGAAGGACGATAAATTTTTTTTGTAGCGACGCCATGCATCGCGTCCCTACAAAACATTTTCAAAAATCATAGCAGCGCCTTGCCCTACGCCCACACACATCGTGGCAAGCCCATAATGCACACCCCTTCTTTTCATTTCATATAATAATGTAGTCGAAATTCGTGCGCCGGTGCATCCAAGGGGATGACCAAGGGATATGGCGCCGCCGTTTACATTTACCTTCTCCAGGTCGAGCCCAAGTTCATGAATACACGCAATGGATTGCGAAGCAAACGCCTCGTTCAGTTCTATCAAATCAATATCACTAACGGTTAGCCCTGCACGATGTAATGCTTTTTTTGTGGCAGGTACTGGTCCAATACCCATAATTGCCGGATCAACCCCTGCAACAGCCATACTAATTATTTTCGCCAATGGTTTAAGGTTGTATTTTTTTACCATGCTCTCGTTGGCCAGCAACAGCATAGCAGCGCCATCATTTATGCCTGATGAATTTCCGGCAGTTACCGTCCCCTCTTTTACAAATGCAGGCCTAAGTTGTGAAAGCTTTTCCAAAGAAGTTTTTCTTGGGTGTTCATCCTTATCAAAAATTATTTGCTCTGTTTTATTGGGGGTGATTTCAACAGGAACAATCTCATCTTTCCATTTACCGGCTGCAAGCGCCTCAAAATATTTTAGCTGACTTGCCAGGGCGAATTCATCTTGCGCATGCCTGGAAATCTTCCATTGCTTTGCCACATTTTCTGCTGTTTCGCCCATTGAATAGGGATAGTATTTATCAGTAAGCTTTTTGTTAGGAAATCGCCATCCGATTGTTGTATCATATATTTCTGACCGTCGGCTGAAAGCGCCATCTGCCTTGCTCATCACAAAAGGAGCTCTCGTCATACTTTCTACACCACCGGCCAGGAAGAGATCACCATCTCCGCACATAATAGCGCGGGCAGCATCCATTATTGCCTGTAACCCACTTGCGCACAACCGGTTTACTGTATTGCCCGGAACTGAAACAGGCAAACCCGCAAGCAACGCCGACATGCGGGCTACATTGCGATTATCTTCTCCAGCCTGGTTAGTATCTCCCGCAATAACATCTTCAATATCGTTTACATCTATTTTGCCATTTCTCTTTAACAAAGCTTCCATTACATAAGCCAGTAAATCGTCAGGCCGAATAGTGCTTAAAGCGCCGCCATACCTGCCTATGGCTGTTCTTAGCGCATCAATAACATACACAGTTTCCATATCCATCATTTTAATAATTCTGCAAGATAACGGTTAGCTTAAAACTTAGCCAATTTACAATTGGCCAAATTATATGCAGACTCCTTTATCCATCTCCACAATAGCTATCTTTGCGTAATGGACTCTAATAAAAATATAAGGACACTTTCTTTGGATGAACTCACGGCATATTTTGCAACTATTAATGAAAAGAAGTTCAGGGCGAAGCAAGTTTGGGAATGGCTTTGGCAAAAACATGCAACTAGTTTTGAAGACATGACAAACCTGAGTAAAGAGCTTAGACAACATCTATCAGGCAATTTTTCTTTGCCGGTAATTAAGACCGATGCCTCGCAATACAGCAGCGACGGAACGGTAAAAACAAGGTTTAAAACTTTTGACGGGCATTTGGTGGAAGGCGTTCTTATTCCTGTGGAGGACCGGCAAACCGCTTGTGTTTCATCGCAGGTAGGCTGTAGCCTTAGTTGTAAATTTTGTGCGACTGGTTATATGGATAGGAAACGAAATCTTCATTTTGATGAAATATATGATGAAGTTGTTTTACTAAACCAAATGGCTGAAAAAACCTATGGGAAAAAATTAAGCAACATCGTTTTTATGGGAATGGGCGAGCCGTTGCTGAATTATAAAAATGTATTGAAAGCCATAGAGCGCATTACAGCGCATGATGGACTGGGCATGGGTTCACGACGAATAACTGTTTCAACTGCGGGTGTGGCTAAAATGATAAGGCAATTGGGCGATGATGGTGTTAAATTTAATCTGGCCTTATCGCTTCATGCAGCAAATGATAAAAAAAGAAACGAGATAATGCCCATTAATGAAACCAATAACATTAAGGCATTGATTGAGGCACTTAATTATTTTTACGAAAAAACCAAAAACGATATCACTTTCGAATACATTTTATTCAAAGGAGAAAACGACTCCATCCAGGATGCAGATGATCTTATAAAGATTTACAAAAGAGTTCCTGTTCATCTCGTAAATATTATTGAGTACAATCCTATTGATAAGGCATCGTTTGTTAAGCCCGACAAAGATGCCACCCAGAAATTTATGGACTACCTCGCCGCACACCGCGTAAACGTGAGGCTCAGGATAAGCCGCGGTAAAGATATTGATGCTGCCTGTGGGCAGCTTGCTAATAAAAATCTTGAGGCTGCCTCCATTAATTGATTTTCCTCTTTAACAATTTATTATTTCCAACTATTAAACCAACGGTATAGTAGCAGCTCTATATTGCTATTATTAAATAAACAATATACACATGAAAAAATATTTGATTGCCTTATCAGCATTTACAATAATAGCTGTAGGCGCTAATGCACAATCACCCGATAACCCCGCGAAAGCATCGCCAGATCAACAGAATACAAAAATGCACCCGCACGGGCAAGG
>NZ_JBMQQG010000114.1:0-16464 GCF_057362405.1 Ginsengibacter sp. | reverse complement strand
CAATCTCAAATTATAAATGTCTGTTCCTTCCCACGCAGGAAATGGTTCTAAAATTTGAAGACGATCAGAAGTTGGAGAAACCAAAACTTCTATTTTGCTGCCATCTGCCGCCGGAGATTGATATCCTGCATCATCAACCGCAAAACCTTTTAGAGGCATTTCAATTCCCTGTGGTTCTTCCAATTTAATTTTTTCACCGTTATCATTTGTCAGGTAATCTGTTAATGGATTAAACAAGAGCGAACCTGCAATCGCTAAAGCGGTAGTTAATTCAGGCGATGCAACAAAAGCGTGCGTGTTGGCATTGCCATCATTTCTTTTTGCAAAATTCCTGTTGTAAGAAGTTACAATAGAATTCTTTTTATTGGGATCCTTGGAATGTCTTGCCCACTGTCCGATGCAGGGCCCGCAGGCGTTGGCGAGAACAACACCGCCCATCTTTTCAAATGTTTTTAAATAACCATCTCTGTCAACTGTAAATCTTACCTGTTCAGATCCTGGAGTTATAGTGAACTCCGATTTTGCAGTAATACCATTATTGGTTGCTTGTTCCGCAATTGAGGCGGCTCTCGTAATATCTTCATAAGAAGAATTGGTACAAGAACCAATCAACCCAACTTCAAGCTGTTCGGGCCAACCATTTTCTTTTACAGCAGCAGCAAATTTTGAAATAGGCCAGGCTAAATCAGGAGTGAACGGCCCGTTAATATGAGGTTCCAATTCTGACAAATTTATTTCTATTACCTGGTCAAAATATTTTTCCGGGTTTGCATATACTTCCGGATCGCCGGTAAGATCTTCAGCAATTGAATCAGCAGCCGCGGCCACTTCTGCTCTATCGGTACCCCGCAGGTATTCGGCCATTTTCTCATCATATCCAAAAATTGAAGTAGTTGCCCCAATCTCTGCGCCCATGTTACAAATCGTTCCTTTACCTGTGCATGACAAAGATGTAGCGCCTTCACCAAAATATTCGAGAATAGCACCGGTACCACCTTTTACAGTTAAAATGCCGGCAACTTTCAAAATGATGTCTTTCGAGGCAGTCCAGCCACTAAGCTTACCCGTTAGTTTTACACCAATTAATTTAGGAAACTTTAGTTCCCACGGTAAACCCGCCATAACATCGCAGGCATCTGCGCCACCGACACCAATGGCAATTGTTCCCAGGCCTCCTGCATTTACCGTATGAGAGTCTGTTCCTATCATCATTCCACCGGGAAAAGCATAATTTTCCAAAACTACCTGGTGGATAATCCCGGCTCCGGGTTTCCAGAAACCTATCCCGTATTTGTTCGAAACTGAAGAAAGAAAATCATATACTTCTTTATTCTGGGACTTTGCTCTTGACAAGTCTGCCGCAGCACCTGCTTCGGCCTGTATTAAGTGATCGCAGTGAACAGTAGATGGTACCGAAACCTTCGTTCTTCCCGATTGCATGAATTGCAATAGTGCCATTTGAGCCGTGGCGTCCTGCATCGCAACCCTGTCCGGCGCAAAATCCACATAATCTTTTCCTCTTGCATAAGCCTCACCGGCATTGCCTTTCCAAAGATGCGTATATAATATTTTTTCTGTAAGTGAAAGAGGATGATTTACAACTTTACGGGCGGCGATTAACTTCGAATAATAACCGGCGTAGAATTTTTTTATCATGTCGAGATCAAATACCATTTGCTGTTATTTTATTGTATATGAAAAATATTTCCTGCAAAATTACTTAAAATCGGTTCAAGATTTGCCTTCAGTTTGTTATGAGCAAAATTTAAAAACAAAATATAAAGCTCTTTGAGACAATCTAAAATTTTACTTTTCGTTACTATTATTATAGTAATTATTTTTTAGCTTTGAGTAATGTATAAAATAAAACATTTTATTGAGTGGCAGGTATTTGGGGTTTGCACTGCCATTGGCGAGAAAATGGGAATCGCTACCTCAATTATCAGGAGGTATTTCATTTATATTTCATTTTTAACTCTTGGCTCACCTGTTATATTTTATTTGTTTTTTGCTTTTTGGATGAATATTAAAAATTATATCCAGAGATCAAGGCGCAATCCGCTCCGCTACCTGTAAATTTTTATTTGATTTTTTTTAGGTTGATATATCTATTAATATTAATGTGAAAAGAAATAAGTGTATTTTTTACAAATATTCTATTAAATAAATGCGTTTAACCGGAATAGTTATTTATATTTACTCCTATTGAACCCACCCGCTTTAAATCCTTAATTTTTCTTCCGTATTCTTTTTTTTTGTGAAAATTGTCATTGAATCTTGCTTCAAATAGAGATTCTATTCCCTTTCATTTGACAAGTTGAGTAATTTACCCTTGGTCCACGCTTTATATTCGAGCTTGTAGTTTTTTTGATTTTGTTTAGTAAGGTTTTCATCATCTAATGACAATAGTTCCGGGCTACCTCCATTTACCCACGCAGTGTACCAATAATTGGCCACATCCTGTATGGATAGACGCAATTGTCTTTCAACCATCCCATTCATTTCATCATTAAACTGCTTCGCATATTCATTGGAAAATACAGGTTGATTATATAGCAATATATTATTACCAGCCGAATCTTTCTTGTACATGTTCTTAGCAGGAAAACTTTTTCTTACCTTTTTTTCATCCGCCAGCAGCGTGTCCTCAAGCGAATGGGTATGAGCTATGATATGCCAGGTTTCCTCGGTAACATCAGGAATGTAGGTAGCATCCTGTGTTTTAAAATTATAGTTATTGCCAACCATTTCAGGTATAGTGGACTCCCATAAAGCATGTACCCCTTTTTGATTCGTGAGCTGGCCATTAAAATTGGATGCCGTATGTAATGGCATGTGTGCATCTCCTACATAATGCCCAAGTTCTGCAGATAGAAAAAGTATTTCAGACTTACTCCGTTTTTGAAATGCCTGCGTAAGCTTGTCCATGATACTTTGAATATACCAGGGCAGGTAGCCCGTCTTATTGAAAAATGCGCTGTCGTATTTCGTATATGCTTGCTGTGTTGTTTTAGGAAGATCTGCTATTGGTAAATTAAAATCTTCTATGTCAATATAATGCCTTGGGCTTTCGTTTTTATCATTTAGTAGTCCACGTCTTAAATCCGGGACTACGGCGCCTTCTGTTATAAAATCAATATGATTATAATAAAACTTTCGCATGCTATCGGGCAATGCAAAAACAGCTGCCCTGTTTATGTGTTTATGCCCCCATGCTCCCCATGCAAAAAGTAAATTAATACTCCCAATAATCAATAGGAGAATAAGAAATGAAGAAATATATTTCGATTTCAAATTATGAAAATTATGTGTAAAAATATTTTTGCGACGTAGCAAAAGTAAAGCCTTATAACTTTACTTTTTGTTTTAAAAAAATAGATATATAGCGGTGAAGAGAAGCAATATTCTATTTACCAGGAGTACTATTTTTAACTGAATCAATAATCAGTGGATGGCTTTGCCGGTTTTGCTGGCGGCTTTTTTGATTTGTCTTCGGATGCTTTATTCAGTTTATTATCGATGTTCTTTTCTTCTCCGTTTTTTGGGTGTGCTTTTGAAGTATCTTTTTTAAACTCATCAGCCATATTAACGGGGCCGATTACTTTCTTTTCCGTTGAAGTTGGGCTATTATCTTTGGTAGGGGCTTTGTTAAATTCTGACTCCACGGGAATATTAGGTGTTGTTGCTTCATAGTCGCCGGCATCGCCATTTCCATTGTCCTGTATATCATTTCCCTGGCCCTCCTGCACTAAATTAGAAAAATTCTGGTCTGCAAAAATGGGATCATTATTTAATTCTGCCGGCTTTTGAAAAACAGCCTTTGGATCAATTCCCAGTTTTTTATCTGCATACACCTTTTGCATGAAGTAAGCCCATTCCGGCATTGCCATATCATTACCACCATTAGTCCAGCCATTTCTTAGGTGCAAAAACGGATCATCACAACCAACCCAGGATCCCGCAAGAATTTGCGGTGTATATCCCATAAACCAACCATCTGTATTATCGTTTGTTGTGCCGGTTTTGGCGCCCATATCACTTGTAATTCCGTATTTCCAGCGCATAGCCCCACCTGTTCCGTAGTCTACGACACCCTGCATCATTTTGTACATTGTGTAGGCATCCACTTCGCTAATTACCTGTTTTGATTCTGATTCAAAACTCTGCAGCACATTACCGTTTTTATCTTCTATTCGTGAGATAAAAATAGGTTCAGTATTAAAGCCCCTGTTTGGAAACATAGAATAGGCTCTCAACATTTCAAGCAGTTGAATATCGGCAGTGCCCAATGCGATTGATGGAACGATTGGAATAGTACTTTTAATGCCACACAGGTGCGCAAACTCTGCGGTCTTTTTAGGACCAATACGACTCATAAGGTCCCATGCTGCTACGTTCAGCGATTTTGCAAGGCAGTAAGCCATTGTTCCACCCGGGCCTGCAAAGGTTTTTTTGGCCAGGGTAATGGACTTACCGCCCAAAGGAGTTTCAGGAGTAAGGCCGGCATCCGTCAGGGCCAGGGTATATAATAATGGTTTAAACGTAGACCCAACCTGCCTGTTGGCTGTTACATGATCATACTTAAACCATTTAAAATCTATCCCGCCCACCCAGGCTTTTACTTCACCGGTTACAGGATCCATGGCACAAAAGGCAGTCTGCATCATTTGCTTGAAATACTTTATGGAATCCAAAGGGGTCATCACAGTATCGGTTTCCCGCTTCGAATTCCAGGCGAATACTTTCATCTTTACAGGTACATTAAATGACTTCCTGATATCAGCGTCCGCAACCCCTGCTTCTTTCATATACTTCCATCTCTCACTCTCCTTCATGGCACGGTTCAATATATCTTCTTGTCCTTTCCATACATTCTTTGGCAACTGGCTGTTAAATTTTTTCTGCATATTAGCCATGTGTTTTACCACGGCTTCTTCAGCATATAATTGCATTTTTGGATCTATGGTTGTGTAAATTTTTAAGCCATCTCGGTAGAGATCATAATTTCTTCCGGTAGCAGGATCCGTATGTGTTTTGCACCAGTCAATTAATTTCTTGGTTAATACTGAACGGAAGTAGGGAGCGATACCAAGATTTTCATCAAGCTTTTTATATTTAACTCCAAGTGGTTTCTTTTTTAAACTGTCTGCTTCTGAACTGGACAGAACATTATTGGTTACCATGCGGTCGAGCACCAAATTCCTTCTGTCAATAGCAGCTTTTGGATTTCTAATCGGATCATACTTTCCAGGTCCGCTCAACATACCAACCAGTAATGCCGATTCATCGGTTGTTAGGTCTGCCGGATCTTTTTGAAAATATACACGGGCTGCATTTCTTATTCCATATACGTTCAACCATGATACTCTATTCAGATATAAAGCAAGTATTTCTTGTTTTGTGAAATTCTTTTCGAGCTTAAGTGCAACGATCCATTCTTTCAATTTATCCATTATTCGTTTGCCCACCCAGCCGCCACCCTGGCCCAACATATTTTTAGCCAATTGCTGCGTTAGGGTACTTCCGCCGCCTTCACTGCCGAAGCCTTTTATTGCACGCCCGATGGCAATAGCATCAATACCTGAATGGTCATAAAAACGAATGTCTTCAGTTGAAATCAATGCATCAATTACATGTTTCGAAATATCCTGGAAATCAACAGAGCTACGATTTTCAGCATAAATTTTACCCATTAATGTGGTGCCGTCGTTTGCATATATTTCTGAAGCAAGATTTGCCTGGGGATTTTCAAGTTCCTGCAATGAAGGTAATTTTCCAAACAGGCCAAACCAGGCCAGTGAGAATATTAATATGCCAAGCCCGATACCACCTAAAACAAGCGCCCATAAAATTCTTATCGCTGGTTTTACTTTTCCGTTTTTTTTAGAAGAACTTTTTGTATTGCGTGAATTTTGATTTTTCATTTTATTTTCTTTGTCCGGTAAAAGGGTAATTAGTATTAGAATTTACCCGGGTATTTCTTATTCAAAAGGTCAATATAATTCTGAAGCTCTTTATTTTGTTTTAAGAGATCAAGATTTGAGCCAGATATGATGTAAAAAGAATATTTTGCTGCAGGCAGCCAGGATATTTCCGAAGGCGCTGCTTTTTTTAATTTGTCCATGTATTTTATTGCAAGATCTGCCGTCTCAAATTGAGTAAAGATTAATAAAGTTCTGTCTTTATCCAAAGTATCTTTTGTGATATCTATTTTTTGATTGTAAAAATTTTCCCTGTTGTATCTCGCAAGTGCATTTTTTGCCTCAGTGCTATAAACCGGGTCAACCTTGGTAAGTACCATCATCACATATTGTTGAGAAAGCGGATCAATCATAAAGGTTGCATTTTTCATAATAGCCGGCGCTCTTTTGGAGGAATCGAGATATACTTTTTCAGGAGTGACAACTATATTATGAGGATTCAACTTAAGCATTCGCGTTGTATCCTGTTGCATTGGTTTGGAAATTGTAGGATTGTCATAAACAATTATCTGCGAATCTTCCTTTACCCTTTCAACTTTTAAATTCGTTAAATACTTTTCGATGGCACTTCTCCTTTTTAGAACATCGATCATTGTTACTGCTTTCCCTTTTAATGGTGACGTTGGATACTGGGTAATTATTTGCTTCAAAATATTTATAGCAGTGCTATCTTCTCTTTTACGGATGTAATAAACAGATTGGATATAGAGTAACTGCGGGCTCCAATAATTTGTACCATATACGCTGTCGGCTTTTTGTTTTTCAGCAACTGCTTTTTCAAAATCGCCTTCGATAAAAAGATTATAAATGTCTTCATATCTTTTAGTAGCGGCAGGATCTTTCTTTGATGGCTCCATCGCTTCCGGGTGCAACGCCAGTTGTGTGAATTTACTTTTATCGAATTTTTTAATGAGTAAATTTTTATAATATTCAGCCATAGCAATATCGCCCAGTTTCCTGTAGCAGAAGGAGAGATTAAGATACAGTTCTCCTGCGTACAAGCTATCAGGGAAGCGTTTTAATGAGTTTTGATAGGCATCAATGGCAGCGCTATAATCTTCAAGCAGGGTTTGATAATCTCTCCCTAATTGAAATAATGATTTTGAAACTTTCTTATTAGATATGTCTAATTTTTCCTTTGTTACCGGAACGTTTTCAAGAAGTCCCTGAACTGATAAATCGGTCTGCACCGGCATCGGCGGCGGGCTTAATGTTGAAACAGCAGAGCTCAATAGCGGATCAGCATTATCAATGATTTGGGTACTGCTCGCACTACTGTCATCCGGATTTGCAAAAGCATTGGTGCTGGCTACATTATTAGCTGCAGCCGTGCCGCGGCGCCAGTTGTCTACGTTCTGGCGTTTGCCCCATTTTCGTTTAAAGTCGCTATACCCCTGCGACTTTAAAGTGGTGTTATAAAAGTACCATTCGCCGTTAGTACTATTGACGTTGCCAAAAATATCGCGACTCGAATTTTTATTTGTAAAATAATCAACAGCGGGATTGCTGTACAATGAATCGCTCTCTTTAATGCCTTTTTCCTTCATTAATTTTTTTGAAAGTTTTTTCAAAAATGCATCGCGTTCTGCGGGAGACATGGCGGCAATTGCCTGCAGACTGTCTTCTCTATCAATAATATTTAAATTTCCAACAACAACTGCCAATGCATTTTTTCTATGTTGAATTTCTGCAATATCGCCCAGCGTGGTATCCGATAATTCAAGGCTATCATAAAATGCATAAGCATCTTTATACTTCTTTTGTTTATAACTTATTTCTGCAAGGCTCAGGAAGGCTTTATTTTTTATCGGTGTATTTTCCCGGTTATAAAATGTGCTCTTTTTAAACAAGGCCACTGTTGCGGTAGTATCGGGTTTTATTAAAGCCAATTGAGCCGCGGAGTAAAATATGATGTCGCGGTAAGCTTCAAACTTGTCTTTTTTAGCCATGTGTACGAGGGTTGCAATGGCTCGGTCAATCTCTGCAGGATCATTGCTTTTTAGCATTTTGGCTTTATTAAGGTTAGCATAAATATCCATCAGCGGATCGGTGGTATGATGCATAGCCCTATCATAATAGTCAGATGCTTTATCTTGTTGTTTTGTAATTTCAAAAAGCTGGGCTATTAAAAATTCCCTCCTGGCTTTATCCTGCAAATCAATTACATTAGGTAAAGAATTTTCCAAATGCCCCAGCGTGCTGTCATACATCTGCTGCTTATAAAACCAGTAGGCGTTCATTTCTTCAAGCGACGGTTTTAAACGGCTGGGAAAAGCCGGGTCATTTTGTAACGTATTAATAAGCGCTGCCGCCTCACCGGTTTGGTCCATATCAATCAAGGTGCGTATCTGCCATATAAAAGCATCGTTGCGGCTGGGGGGGCGGGTAAAAACTTTATCAACGATATTGTGGCTTTCTTTGCTGGAAACGCTAATAGCTTTGTTATCAGCATTGTCATTGGAGCCTACTATCAGTTGGTCATCATCTTTCTTCTTATGCGGATAAAGGTTATAATTGATAAATTGAAAAGTCATGAAAGCAGAGTCATAATCTCTTCGCAGGTAGTATGCCTCTCCAATTAATAAGTAAAAATTATCAACCCAGTTGGTTCGCAGGTCATGTATTAAAATTCCCGCCGTGGCTTTATAAATAACTGAATCAAGCTCTGTTTTTTGTGCAGAAGTATTCTCCAGCGAATAACCGTAAAATGGCAGCAATTTTGTGTAATCATCTTTGTCAGAAAGGCGGGCTCTTTCAATAACCTGGTTTAATTTATTGTTGGCATTATAAAAATAATTGTAGTGAGAAACCGTATTTTGAATAAATCGGCGCGGAACCGTAAATTTCTTTTCGCCGGTTTTCTCTGATTTCAAGGTCTTTGTCTTGAATTTTTGGGGTTTATCTTTTTCAAGATCGATCGTTATTTTGCCTAACTGAGCATAAACTTCCGGCAGAAGAAAGAGGGAAAACAGTAAGAAAAACAAAGACTTTAGGATCCGGGGGTTCATGAATATTAAAATTTTTACAGAGGCGCCAACACGGAAATGTAGTTTGCTTCTATATGAAACTTATAATTTGCAAAAATATTTTAAAAATACGGTTATTTTGAGCTATTATTCCAATTAATGAATGCTCCTAATTATTTTTTAACAACCTAAAAAAATGATATGTCCCTGCCCGGTGGCAATACTTCTTTAAAAAGGCTGCGAAGCCGTTACAGGCTTGTAGTTATTAATGAGGATACCTATAACGAAATAGTAACTTTTAAATTAAGCAGGATGAGCGTATATATTGCACTAAGTGTACTATTTGTAATATTGGTGGGGCTTACGGTTGCTCTAATTGCGTTTACCCCACTCAAATTATATATTCCCGGTTATGGCCAGGCTCAAAAAGCAAAGGAATATGGCCTGTTAAAAATGAAAGCAGATTCAATTGAACAAAATCTCATTAAAAAGCAAGAGTATATCGACAACATCGAAAAGGTGTTAAAAGGAAACGTAGTGCCGCGGGATACAACAATGCTTAAGTTAAAAAATATTGAAAAGAGCAGCGATTAAACTGCCGCAAAAATTAACGAATTGAATAGTAACAACGAAGGCAACAAACAATTACAACGCTATACAGGCCTTGCTATGCAATTTTTAGTGAGTATAGGCATAGGTGTTTTTGTTGGTTTGAAGGTAGACAAGTGGCTGCACTTCTCAATTCCTTTATTGGTATGGCTGTTGCCTTTGTTGATTATCATTGGATTGATGTACAATATTTTAAAGGAAACATCTAAAAAGAAATGAAAGAAATCTATAATAAATCTGTTGGCGTCATTATATTGTTTATTTTAATAAATGCCGGTGCATTTATTTTTAAAACGTTTTTGCACAACCATGGTTTTGGAATAAAATTTTTACTGGCAGCCAACCTGCTTTTATTTTGCTTAAGCATGTTGGCTTTTGTTATGCAGGTTAAAGGGCTGCAATCAGTTAATACCAATGTTTTTATAAGAAGTGTATATGCGTCGCTATTGGTTAAAATATTTATCGTAATAATTGCCCTTGCGGTTTATCTTTTTTTAACCAAAGGAAAAATAAACAAGCCGTCGGTTTTTACATCAATGGGCTTATACATTTTGTATACTTTTATAGAGGTAAAACAATTAATGAAAATTTCCCGCAGAAAGACGAATGCCTAAAAAAGAATCACCCCTGCACCAATTGAACAGTTATTTACCTGACGGTTCATTTGAGGATGTAGCAGGGTATCTTCATGAATACAAAGTACACCTAACGGTTACCCGTGAACGTAAAAGTGTTTTGGGCGATTACCGCAACAGCCATTCCAACAGGAACCACCGTATAAGTGTAAATGGCAACCTGAATAAATATTCTTTTCTTATAACCCTTTTGCACGAACTGGGGCACCTCCTTGCTTTTGAAAAATATGGTAACAGGATTCCGCCGCATGGCGAGCAATGGAAAAGCGAATTCGGCAAAATACTGGCCCGGTTTATTTCTAAAAAAATTTTTCCAGCTGATATTGAAGCCGAATTACTGCAAAGCCTTAAAAATCCATCGGCCAGCTCCTGTGCCGAAGACGGATTGCTTCGGATATTAAAACGATATGATGCCCACAAACCGGGATTTTTTTTCGTAGAAGAGCTTGCTTTGAACAGCATCTTTAGAGTGAAGGGTGGCAAGACTTACAAGAAAGGTAATAAGGTAAGAAAGCGTTTTGTCTGCCAGGATGTTGCCACCGGGAGATTGTTTTTATTTAGCCCGGTTGCTGAGGTGGAACTGGTGGAAGATCACGGGAAATAGTTTAAAAGACTTTGCTTTTAATTAAACGAATGCCGAAATTCCAACGGTGAAAATCTGGTTTTTGTTTTGAATAATTTACTGAACGATTGCGGATGTTCAAAACCTAATTCGAAGGCAATTTCACTTACAGATAAATCCGTTGTCGATAGCTGCTCTTTAGCTTTTTCTATTAATTTATCATGAATGTGTTGTTGCGTACTTTGGCCTGTTAATACTTTCAGTAATCCACTTAAATAATTGGGCGATACATTTAATGCTTCGGCAATATATTGAACGGAAGGCAATCCTTTTTGTATCAGGTCATCGCTATTGAAATATGAGGAAAGAATTTCTTCCAGGCGATCAAGAATGGTACGGTTGGTTATTTTTCTTGTTATGAATTGGCGATGATAAAACCTGTCTGCATAAGTCAGCAACAATTCAAGCTGCGCAATAATTACATCCTGGCTAAACTTATCTATGTTGGAATGATATTCCTGCTGGATGTTTTGCATAATGCTGATGATTGTTGTTTCTTCTTTGTCTGAAAGAAACAATGCCTCATGTACCGAATAATCAAAATATTCGTATTGCTTTATGGTTTTGGCCAAAGGAGAATTCCAAAGAAAATCAGGATGCACTAGCAATATCCAGCCAGAACGTTTTGACGTTGCATTGTGATCTACTTCAATTCCAAAAACCTGGCCGGGGGCAATAAAAAACATCACGCCTTCATCAAAATCATATTGTTGCTGGCCGTATTTAAATTTTGAACTCAAACACCTTTTAATGGAGATGGAATAAAAATCCAACACCCAACTTGTGGGTTCACTGTCCGGCTCTTGCCGGAAGTCTTCCAGGTTCACAACACTAATTAATGGATGAGCTGGTTTCGGCAATCCCCTTAGCTGGTGAAACTCACTTAAAGTTTTAATTCTTTGCGGTTGATTATTTGCCATAGTACAATGTAATTATTATTGGTTAAGAAATTCCATATCATGTTTACTCAATTGTATTTCGGTTGCTTTTAAGTTTTCTTCAAAATGTTGCAATGAAGACGTTCCGGGTATGGGCAACAACCAGGGAGAATGATGCAGTAACCATGCTAAGTTTACCTGGGCCTCGGTAACATTAAGTTTCCTCGCAATAGTTGCAATCCTTTCGTCTTTCTTAGGCATTGACTGGAATAACGAGAAGTACGGTATCAAGGTTATCTTATTTTCCTCACAAATGGCGAGTACTTCCTCTCCGCCACGCGTTTCTCCTCCATGCGCCAGTTGTATAGAAGTGCGTTGGGCATGTCCGTACATATTTTCTACCGTGGCAATATTTCCCATAGCCATCGCCGTTAGTAATTCGCCGGCACTAACATTGCTAACACCTACATGTAATATTTTGCCTTCCTGCTGCATTTCAAACATGGCCTGCAGGGATTCTTTAAAAGGCACATCCCCGCCGGCTATTATCCTAAAATGGACAAGGGATATTTGTTCCAGTTTTAATGTACGCAAATTGTTATCGATACTGCTGCGTAAATTTTCCGGGCGATTAAACGGAACCCAGCTTTTGTCGGGCTTTCTCGCTCCTCCCACTTTAGTGCATATCACCAAATCTTCAGGGTAAGGATATAATGCTTCTGCTATCAGGCGATTGGTTACGTCTTCGCCATAATAGTCGGCGGTATCCAGGAAATTGATGCCACTTTTAATACATTGTTTTAATATCTGCAGTGCTTCGGGGCGATTGATCGGCTCTCCCCAGATACCCGGGCCGGTGAGCCGCATAGTCCCATAACCAAAACGCTTCACTTTTAATGGATGTTTACTTCCGCCGGCAATTGTTATTTCTTGTGCAATCATTTCAAATTGAATTTCAAATAGCTTAAATGTTATTAATATTTTTAGTCGGTCATTAATGTATAAACATTAAATCTTGTGTATTGGTTGCGTATTGAATTCTATATAGCTAAGATTTACTAAAAACAACGGCAAATTCTTTTGCAAAATCTGTCAACTTTACTTTCCCCAAAGTTGGCTTGTTTCGATTATAATCCTCATACAAAACCCCACCACGTCTACCTGCGTTCATTTCTACCAGGCCTTTGGCAGTTTGTGGATTCATGCCCGCTGCAATCATTCCGTTTAATTGTTGTTCGTCTGAAATAGCAAGCCATTTTAAACCAGGTTTGCTGATTGCTTCGCCCAAAATTTTTGCTACTTCATTTGGCGAAACTTCATCGCTTGCTATGTAGCGGACTTCTCTGCCATTGAATGGTTTTTCAATTTCTTCGGCAATAACCCTGGCAATATCTAAAGGTGAAACCCAGGGCTCTTTATCATTACCACCGTAGTTGGCGATAATGGCATCCTGCGATTTTATAGTAGGTATAAACGCAAACAGGTTGTAGTAAAAACCTACAGGACGCATAAATTTAATGGAAACATCTTCGGGCAGTTGCTTCAAAATGGTTTCTACATTGTGATGAAAAGCAAGCATGCCAACACCTTTGTCGGTGTGTGCGCCAATGCTGCTGAGGTGCACCACCCGCTTTACACCTGACTGTTGAATGGCTTGTTTGTAGATGTTACCAATGCGTGTAATTGCCTCATTCACATCAAGATTCTTGTTGAAGAAACTATTGGGACCGAGCGTTTCCATTATATAAATAACATCGGCACCTTTAAAAGATGCTGAGAGAAACTCAGCGTCTTCCATAGTGCCAATAGCAGCTTGGGCGCCAAGAGCTTCAATCTCTTTTTGCCTCTCCGGCTTGCTGCTAATAACTGTTACGTTATGTTCTTTGTGTATTAACTCATTTGCGAGAGGCTTGCTGATATTTCCTAAAGAACCGGTAAGTGTAATTTTCATATTTTGTTTTTTTATTGCTGCAAAGTTGCACAGCAATAAAAAAACAGGCGTAACCGAATCTATTTTTCTTGTAGCCGAATCAAGGGTTTGCTAATTGTTTTAATAAAAGAATTGCTCCAACACAATTTTACCTTCTTTCACTTCATACAACATTATCTGCTTTATTTGTATTCTTCCAAAACCTTGCAAAGTAATATCCACCTCTCGTCCCACTGCAAAATGATTTCCACCTACCACTGGTTCGGTAGTTGACGCACGATGAAACGCCTCAATCTTTTTCACGAAGTCTTCTCCCTTTTTGCGAACGGCAGTTTTCCCTTCTGCATAACCGAAATAGGGAGAGTTGGGCGGGTCAATACTTCTCACATTTTCAGCAAAAAGCTCGTCCTGGATTTCGAACCATTTCTCCTGGCTGGCAAGTTCATTAAATCGTGCTGCAACTTCACGGGAAGTTATTATCTTATTATTTGTTGATGTTGTCATTTTATTTTCTTTAATGATATTATTTAAGCTTCTCTTTCAATTCACCGAGGTACTTTGTCCATCCACCCGAGCAAGCATCATAACATTCAATTTCAGGAACCAATCCGTCATGGGTGAATGTTACTTTCGTTTTATCGCCTTCCGTTGAAATGTCAAAGCAAATCCTGGTGCCGGTCCATTCCGAGGTATCACTTAAAAAGCTCAGGTTACTATCCGTTACCTGCCAAACAATTTTTTTGTTGGGAATAAGTTCAACCAGCTTTTGTTTTGAATAATGGGCTCCGCCCCCAGCATGGAAGGTAAATACATCATTAATTTTTTTACTGTCGCCTTCGATTGTTTCCCCATATTGACCAGACCACCATTGATCAATGTTTAACAGTAATTGAAAAACTTCAGCTGGTGTTTTTGAAGAAGTAAAACTGTAAGTGAAGTCTTGAGTTGTTGTTGTTGTCATTTTTATAATTTTTTTTGAATGATCGATACCGCAAAGCTATTGGCTGAATACTACTTTGACGAGGTGCAAAATGGACATTATAGTGGGTTGATTTGGACATGATAACTATTTATCTTTGCCAAAATAATTTCAATGCAACGTCTCACAATAATCGTTCCCGAGGGACAGAACAACCTGAGCAGTATTGTTGGTCCTTATAAAATATTTACAAGAGCCAATGAGTATTGGAAGGGAATGGGCAGAAAGCAAATATTTAAAATTGAACTCGCTGGTGTTTCAAAAGAAGTGGACTTTTACGACGGCTTGTTTACTGTGAAGCCACACGCACACATTTCTTCGATCACAAAAACCAATCTCATCATTATTCCGTCGTTGAATCATAATTATCAAAAAGCCGTCAAGGGAAATAGGGAAATAATTGAGTGGATTGCCAAACAATATAAAAACGGGGCCGCAATAGCCAGTATATGCACCGGTGCTTTTATGCTGGCATCAACTGGATTGCTGGATGGCAAAAACTGCTCTACACATTGGGCGGCAGCGGATAATTTCAGAAGTATGTTCCCTGAAGTGAATTTGCAAACGGATCAGCTGATTACAGATGAAAATGGAATTTATACTAACGGTGGCGCTTATTCGTTCCTAAACCTGGTGATTTACCTGGTAGAAAAATACTACGACCGGCAAACCGCTATTTTTTGTTCCAAAGTATTCCAGGTTGAAATGGATCGAAACAGCCAGTCAGCATTTACCATTTTTACCGGGCAAAAATTGCATGGCGATGAAATGGTAAAGAAAGCGCAAACATTTATTGAAAGCAAACCAGGCGAAAAAATTTCAGTGGAACATTTGTCTTCTAAATTCTCTGTAAGCAGGCGGAACTTTGACCGGAGGTTTATAAAAGCGACCGGGAATACCCCTTTGGAATATTCGCAAAGGGTGAAAATTGAACTGGCAAAAAAGGCATTGGAAACAAGTCGCAAAACTATTAATGAAGTAATGTACGAAGTGGGATATTCGGATGTAAAAGCCTTTCGCGAAGTGTTTAGAAAGATGACCGGGATGTCGCCGTTGGATTATAAAGCGAGGTATAATAAGGAAGCCGTTTCGGTATGATGGGAAGCGCTATTAATAGTTTATGTGTAAATAAAATCCTACAAATCTTTCATCATAAACAAATCGCAGCCGGTATGTCCGCTGTTACCAAGCGGCGTTGGAATAAACGTAAATCCATATTTCTTATACATTTCAATGGCATTAGTGAGTTCCGGCATTGTTTCGATATACATTTTTTCGAAGCCATTGCTTTTCGCTTCGTCTATGCACCTTTGCAATAATATTTTTCCAAGGCCTTTTCCCCGTGCGGCGGAGGATACATACATCTTAACGAGTTCGCAAGTTTTGGGCGGGAGGCCTTCTGTGGGAAATATTCCACCACCGGCAATAACTTCATCATTAATGGTTGCAACAAAATAACAGGATCTTTCCTTTTGAAATAATTCATAAAGATGGTCCGTTGTTTCATCAAAATAAACGGTGCCCGGTTTTACGGCATTAAAATCTTCTAATGAACTGCGGATGATAACAGCCAGCTTTGTATTATCGCTGGCTATAATTTTCCTTATAATAATTTCATCTTTCAATGGATGCTTAATTTATTCTGTAAATTTCTTAAAATTATGGTTGCAATCAGTTTACAAAATTCCATTGTACGCCAATCCTGAAAATCATGCCAGGTGTAGGATAGTTTGGCGCTGCAAAGCTATTGTTGGTAAAGCCAAACGGGGAAAAATTGATAGTATTTAAGTTTTCAATTTTTACAAGCCCCGTAAAAGATTTTATCCTGAAATTAAAATAGGCATCTAGTCGGGGAAGGTTGCTT
>NZ_JBMQQG010000113.1:0-25697 GCF_057362405.1 Ginsengibacter sp. | reverse complement strand
GTATAGACAACAATGGGAGAATAATTTTGATAAGCGCTTAAAAGTGGGTCGCTTTATCCAGAAAATGTTTGGAAAAGAAGTTACAACCAACCTGTTTATTAGTTTGCTCAAACTTTTTCCCTTCCTGGTTAATAAGATTGTAAAAGCAACTCATGGTAAAGAGTTTTAGTAATTTTGTTGTACAATGTATCAGCATTCAATCATATTATTTGACGGTGTTTGCAACTTGTGTAATGGGGCAGTTCAGTTTGTTATAAAGCGCGATAATAAAAACCGGTTTCTTTTTGCCTCTTTGCAATCACAGGAAGGAATAGAAATACTAAAGGAATATAATTTGCCATCACATAAAATGAACTCCTTTTTTCTTGTTGATAATGGAAAAGTTTATGAGAGATCGACCGCCGCTTTGAAGGTGTTAAATAAACTGAAAGGGCTTTGGCCTTTATTTTACACCTTTATTATAGTTCCAAAATTTGTAAGGGATGGTGTTTATAATTGGATTGCAAAAAACCGTTATCAGTGGTTTGGACGAAAAGATGAATGCATGATTCCAACTCCCGAACTTAAAGCAAAATTTTTGAATCAATAATTGTATGCCTAATAAAAAAACATTGGTGCTTGGAGCTTCGGATAATCCTTCCCGTTATAGTTACCTCGCTCTTAACGCACTGCAATCAAAAGGGCATGATGTAACGGCTATAGGCAAACGCTCCGGAAAAGTTGGTAAGGTTGAAATTGAAACAAAAGAACAAGATATAAACGGGCTTGATACTGTCACCCTTTATCTCAATCCATTAAATCAAAAGCAATACTACGATTACATATTATCGCTGCATCCCAGACGAATTATTTTCAATCCTGGTGCAGAAAATGGCGAACTTTCCTCGTTGGCTAAGGAAAATGGAATTCTTCCCCAGGAGGCTTGTACGCTGGTTTTACTAAGCACCGGGCAGTATTAATACTAATTAATTTCGAGTACTTTTTCCCTCATTTATATTCATCGGATTTTTTTTCGGTCTAAGTATAATTTTTATACATAACCATCGTTCTAATAATTGTCCAATAGAACTGAAACCGAAATTCCATACCATGAAAACCACATCCAGGCTGTTTGCACTGTGCATTTTGCTAAGCACAGCTTTTATCACCCAGGCGCAGATAGCATCATCTGCAAGACCCAATTTATTTACTGGTTTTTCAGCAAACATTCCAGCGTCGGTGAGTGAACTTGATAAGGCTTTTACCGCAACGCCGGGTTCTTCAATTCAATTCAATTTTGCAGATAAGCTTCCATTTAGCGGGATAGTGCTTTCATCGGTTCAGCGATACAGCAATCTGTCGAGCGTTATAATCAAGTCTTCGTTGCTGCAGAACGCTTTGCTTTCTATTTCGAGAAGAATTAACGACGATAATTCTGTTACTTATGTTGGTCGTATTATTAATGAAAAATACGCTGATGGATATGAGTTAATAAAAGATAATGCAGGAAACTATTCTTTCAATAAAATTAAAACGCAGGATCTTATACAGGATTTTTAATTGAGAAATCTACTTACAATTTTTCTATAAAGGAACCCTAAAATCCGAACTATGAAAAGGCTTTTTTCACTCTTAATGTCCTTACTGATATTACTTTCAATGAAAGCAAGTTGTCTTCCAATATTAAGCAGTTTACCCTCAGCAAAAGCCACCATTTTTCTTGACTTTGATGGTCAGTATGTGCAATCAACTTCATGGAATGGCGGTAAGCCTTTGGCATGTGCACCGTCTGGATTAACGGATGCGCAAATTGTTGAAATATTTAACCGTGTATCGGAAGACTACAGGCCTTTTAATATTGATATTACTACCGATTCAACTGTATTTTTAGCCGCTCCTCTGACACGAAGAATCAGGATAATCGTTACACCCACAAGCGGATGGTACACTGGAGTAGGAGGCGTTTCTTATACAGGCTCATTTACCTGGGGCGATGATACACCGGGCTTTGTTTTTCCGGACCGGCTTGGCCCCAATAATACAAAAATGGTTGCAGAATGTTGCACGCATGAAAGCGGGCATACTGTTGGCCTTTCTCACCAGGCCAAATATGATAGCAACTGTAATCTTCTTGCCACGTATAATTTAGGAGTGGGTACTGGACAAACGGCATGGGCACCGGTTATGGGTAACAGTTACTATAACAATTTTTCCGGTTGGTACAATGGGCCTACACCTTACGGATGTTCCCAGGAACAGGATGCGCTGTCAATTATTACATCGCAAAATGGATTTACTTATCGTGCTGATGATCATAGTGATGATCCAAAAGTAAACCCGACAGTGATTACAATAAATAATCAACTATTTGCCGATAGCGGTATTATCACCACTTCCTCCGATAAAGATGTTTTTAAATTTAACCTTACGGACACAGGATTCCTGCATATTAAGGCCGAACCTTTTTCTGTTGGACCAAATAATGCGGGAGCGGATCTGGATATTAAAGTGGAATTGCTTAATTCATCGTTGCAGGTGTTGCGAGTTTACGACCCGCTTGATATCCTGAACGTAAATGTTGATACTACCTTAAATTCAGGCGTATATTTTTTGGTGGTTGAAGGTGCCGGTAATAACAATACGTCAAATTATGGAAGTCTTGGATCTTACAATATTTCAGGAAGTTTCTCCCCATCGCTTACGTTGCCTATCAAGAACGTAACACTGGCGGGCAAGGCGGATAACGGCAAGCATATTTTAAATTGGTCTATTATTTCGGACGAACCCGTAAGTAATTTAACGCTGGAGAGTTCTGCTAATGGCTCAACCTTCACGACTCTTACCAAATTGCCGCAGGGTTCAACAAGCTATAGTTGTGCGCCTTTAACAAACGGAAATGTTTTTTATCGGGTTAAGGCAGTTTCTGCAACAGACCAGGCAATTTATTCAAACGTGATTGCGTTAAAGTCTGGTGCTGCTAACAGATTATTTAAACTATCAACAATGGTCTATAACCAGGTTAACATAGAGGCCGGCGAAGACTATGAATACAAGCTGGCTGATATGAGCGGAAGAATTATGCAAACTGGAAGAGGAAAAGCCGGCACTAACAATATTAATATAAGTAACAGCCCTAACGGGATCTACCTGATGCAAATAATAAGTACTAATCAAAGACTGACAGAAAGAATTGTAAAACTGTAAGGTAGATTCATGTGTAAGTTAAGGGTCAGCGTTAGGGGCTGGCCCTTTTTTTTGCGCCTATGCCAAGCCATAAAAGATTATCCTAACAGTGAATCATATACGCTGATATTGGCGGTTAAATAATTATTAATAAACATAATTGAGTTTTTTGTTACAGGAATTTCGGTAATTTTAAAAAACCTTAATTTATGTACTGGAGAAAATTTAATGGAGATGTTATTGATCTTCCTATAAAAGGAGCAGTAGAATTAGCCATCCAGAGAGAAACAAACGCAGGTTACAAATTAAAAGTATGTATTGGTACCGACAGTCAGGTTAAAGGCTCCGATACAGAATTTGCAACAGTAATTGTTTTTCTGAGGGAAGGTCGTGGAGGATTTATGTTTATTCACAACGATAAAACAAAAGTTGTGTACAGCATAAAAGAACGGATGCTGGTAGAAGTTGCCAAGAGTATTGAGATTGCTTATGAACTTTGCGATTTGTTTACCAGGTATGATGTTGACATGGAAGTACATGCCGATATCAACACCAACCCTCATTTTAAAAGTAACGAAGCGTTACGTGAGGCAATGGGTTACATTCTCGGAATGGGTTTCGCTTTTAAAGCCAAACCAGAAGCATTTGCCAGCAGTAGCTGCGCAAATAAGATGGTTAACTGATCTCTTTTTAATGTATTGATGATTCCAATTTTATTGGAAAAGAAATTTTATCCCCCTTACTTTTTTGAATTGAAAATTTTAGGGTTCTCCTGCTGCAGAAGTTTTATTCATTTCATTGATCAGCTCTAAAATTTTTGTTCTGCCTGTTTTCTTTACGGAGCTTGTAATAAATTGTTGTGGTAAAAATTGTTGCGTGCTCCTTAGGCTTTCCAAAAATAATTTTACATTCTTACTTACTATTGATTGTTTTTCCTTGTCAGATTTTGTGAAAACAATACTATAAGGAATTTGCCATAATTGAAGTTTGTTTATAAAATCAAGATCCAGTTTTTGGGGACTGTGTCTCGAATCTATCAATACAAAAACGTTGGTAAGGTTCTCCCGCTTTCTTAAATAATTCTCAATCATCTGTTCCCATCTTCGCCTGCTGCTTTGCGATATTTTAGCGAAACCGTATCCTGGCAAATCAACCAGGTACCATTTTGTTTCATTAAATTCTCCAACCTTTCTTGTGCTGGTGATTTCAAAGTGATTAATTAATTGGGTTTTTCCGGGAGAATTAGAAGTTTTTGCAAGCTTATCATTATTACAAAGCACATTAATAAGGGACGATTTGCCGACATTACTTCTGCCTATGAATGCGTATTCCGGCCTATCAGCTACCGGGCACTTTTCGAAAGAAGGGCTGCTAATGAGATATGTTGCTTTTTTGATGTGCATTAGGCCTGCAATATACGTTTTGTATTATGGGCTTCAATTTTTTCGAAAATCAAGAAGATAAAATCAAAATTAAAAGTGAAAGAATGGATATTAGGGTGGCTAATTGAATCAAAAAACTATCTTTGGGGCGATGAACACATACAGTCACGACGCTATTGTTCCTTTCAAAGACTCCCGGGAAAGTAAGAAGAAGCAGGTAGAGAATATGTTCGATAAAATTGCTTTTCGGTACGATTTTCTCAATCGCTTTTTAAGCGCTGGTATTGACGTAAGTTGGCGCAGAAAAGCGATAAAAGAACTTGCATCAATACATCCTAAAAATATCCTTGATGTTGCCACCGGTACCGGTGATTTTGCACTAACCAGTTATAAAATTTTACATCCTGAGCAAATTACCGGAATTGATATAAGTGATGGAATGCTTGAGATTGGAAGAAAAAAAATCAAAAAACTGGGACTTGAGGGGAAGATTCAGTTGTTAAATGGGGATAGTGAGGCAATTTTCTTTGATGACAGTTCGTTTGATGCAGTGACAGTGGCGTTTGGTGTAAGAAATTTTGAAAATCTCGAGAAAGGGCTGTCCGAAATTTACAGGGTGTTGAAGCCGGGAGGAAAATTAATTGTTTTGGAATTTTCGAAACCGAATGCACCGGTAATAAAAAGTTTGTATAATTTTTACATGAGATTTGTTACCCCAAAAATTGGAAAACTAATTTCTAAAAACAATGAAGCCTATCAATATTTAAATAACTCCGTTCAAAAATTTCCTGAAAGGGAAAAATTCATTCAAATTTTAAACCAGCTAAAGTATAGACACAGTTTCTACAAAACATTGAGTTTAGGAATATGCACCATTTATTGCGGCGAAAAATAACTGTACTGGTACTCTCATTCGTGTTTTGTTCAACTGCGTCCATGGCACAGTTACGCGATGCCATTAACCAGGAAGGACATGATGATAAACCTTATCATTTTGGAATTAACCTGGGCTATAATAAATCTCATTTTAATTTTACGCACCATCCGATGTTTTTACAATCCGATACCATAATGGATGTTGAAAGTGTTAACAGTTCCGGTATCAATCTTGCATGGCTGGTTAACCTGCGCATGAGCGATCATTTCGATTTAAGGGTACATCCGCTGGACCTCACGTTCTCTGAAAAATCATTTTTGTATGTTGAGCGATACGCGGCAGATTCCCTTATTGAAAAGAAAGTGCAATCTATAACACTGAGTTTCCCTTTTCAGATTAAATTCAGCAGTGACAGAATAGATAACTTTAGAGTATATACAATTGCAGGCGGAAAATTTGATTATGACCTGGCGAGTAATGCGGGTGCACGCAAGGCGGAAGACCTGATAAAATTACATCCGTACGATTTTAGCCTTGAACTGGGACTTGGTTGCAATATTTACTTTCCTTATTTTGTTTTATCTCCCGAAATAAAGTTAAGCAGTGGCCTGGTAAATCTGCATGATCGCGACCCATCTCTTCGATATTCAAATGTGATCGACAAGATTAATTCTAAAATGGTTACTTTTTCGCTAACAGTCGAGTAAAAGCCCATCCCCAAAAACCCAATTCAATTGGAAATCCCCACTGAAGCCCTTTTCGAAGGAAAGAGAGGAGATTCCTTTTTTTGGGAAACGCACTAACAGTTGAGAAACATTTAACCTAAATTCCCCTTCAGGGGGAGAGGGGTCAATAATCATATTCTCTCCTGGCTGCATTCCATCTAACACCAATTCCAAAAACGTTGGTATTTCCCGAACCAATGCCGCTCGCAGCAGAAGATTTTCGATATAAATAAGAGGCCTCTACAAAAAGATTTTCCCTGAGCTCATATGATAAGGCCAATGATGCATTAAGCACTTTTATCTTATCTCCGGTACCAATAAAAAAGCCATAGTCCATTGGTCGGGTGGTATAAAGTTCAAAAGGATTACTTCCGAAATTTTGTCCCGCAGAATCAAGACCCTGGTAATAATAAATCATCCTTGCATTGAGGTACCATTTGGGTGCTGGCTGATATTTGGCAATCCCTACAAATTCCTGGAAACCTGCTCCCAGTGGATGTGCCAGGGGTTGATTATAATGGGTGTAATCTGCAACAGAATCTGAATGAGAGTAAGTGAAAGGCCTTACCCTGTTAGTCTCAAGCTGCAGGTCAAGATTCTTGATTGAAAAAGCATCTATGTATTTTGCACCAAGTTGGTAGCCAAATTTGTTTGCCCAATAACCATTATTTTTCGTTATTTCCTTCAGGATAAACTCATCTAAAAGTAGTTGCCCGTAAAACTGGAAATGATGTGCCACATTAGCTTTAAAGTCAGCACCTGCGAATGCATTATCAGGGCTTCCCACCGTTCCCTCAATATGCCTGAGAAATATAATAGGATTCAGATATTCCAAATCAAATATGTCCTTTCTTCCAAAAACAATACTTTCAAATAAACCTACATTGAGCCATTTGGTAATATTCATTTCGAGGTGATGCATAGCTGCATATTTTCTGCTCAAAAGAATATCGCCGCCTTTTACAAACTGGGGCATGAGTTCCATGAATAAATTCTGGTAATTGAATTTCCAGATTTTTGTGTTCAATTTCAGAAACAGGTAACTATCTCCAAAGTCGCTCAGAAAGAGGCTTCTGTAACCATCTCCAATGAAATTTTTATCATAGCCAAATTGTATGTCAATATATTTTGTTGCATTAAAAGTTATGTAACCTCTTGCATCAAAATAATCATAAGCTGTTTTTTTAAAGCTTTTATAAAAGCCAACTCCCGGTACTGCATGAAAGTAACTAACGCGGTCTTGAGCAAACAAAGGCATCCGCTCCTGGTTATCTGTTATAGTTGTAGAAAATCCAATTCGGTTAGCAATTCTCCCTCTTGCCGTGATTCCTCTTTTATTATAAAAAATGTTTTCATTATTCGACGCTTCCTTACTCATTGAATAAGATATAACAGGATTTAAGGCGAGAAAAAAATCTTTCACATTAACTTCAAGAAGATTGGGTTTGGTAGTATAAAAACTTTTTAGGACCGGTTTTTTACTAAGAAAACTCTCTTTCCCGCCCGTTACCCATTCTGAGTTATCCATAAGAATGCTATGGATATTATATTCATCGATCTTAGTAAGATCAAGGCCGGCCCATCGGTTGTCCTCTCCCGTTAGTGAATTCGTGTATGCAACGCGGCCACTATCTAAAAATTCTGCTTCCTGAACGAGGTAGCGCCTGCTAAAAGGCTTCAATGCAGAATAATTATAATCGGTATTGTGGCCTTGCTTAATCTCCAGCCTGTCGATAAACTGGTATTCTTTTGACCCTTCAGGTAAATAGGTTGTTTGAGCCTTTACGATAAACGGGCAAATAAATACCAGTGAGGTAAGCAGGCTTTTTATAATTTGCATTGGGTTTGGTTCTTTATTATTTAATTTCAAGATATGCAAAATTATCTTTTAAAAAATATATCAATAGTTAATGAGGGTAAAATAGAATTGAAAACTATTTACCTTAAAAAAGGCCGCATCGAAAGGATCGATAATTCATTTAATGTAAAAGAAAATGTCGTTGAAATAAATGGCGAAGGAAAGCATCTGTTGCCCGGCGCGATAGACGACCAGGTGCATTTTCGGGAACCTGGTTTAACACATAAAGCGACAATCTATACTGAAAGTAAAGCAGCTGTTGCCGGAGGCGTTACTTCATTTATGGAGATGCCTAATACCATACCTAATGCACTAACTGAAAAATTGCTGGAAGATAAATATGAGATTGCAAGACACTCCTCGTTGGCTAACTATTCTTTTTTTATGGGAACCAGTAATACGAATGCCGATGAGGTTCTGAAAATGAACAGAAGAAAAAAAGAAGTGTGCGGCGTAAAAATATTTATGGGATCAAGTACAGGAAATATGCTCGTGGACAATGAATCACAACTCAACAGAATCTTTTCGGGAAGTGAATTGTTGATTGCAACCCATTGCGAAGACGAACAAATAATTAAAGAAAATTATCAACGAATAAAAAGTGGAAAACAAATTCTTGAACCTTCTGATCATCCATTAATAAGAGATGAAAACGCCTGTTTTCAATCTTCATCTTTTGCTGCATCATTGGCCAAAAAGTATGGAAGCAGGCTTCATATTTTACATATATCAACAGAAAAGGAAATAGCGCTTTTTACAAATGCAATTCCTTTAAAAGACAAGAAGATTACAGCGGAAGTTTGTGTTCATCATCTTCATTTTACTTCGGATGATTATGAACAACTAGGTTATTTAATAAAATGTAATCCGGCCATTAAAGACTCAAAAAATAAGACCGCTCTCTGGAAAGCCTTGCTCGATGACCGGTTGGATATAGTTGCGACAGACCATGCGCCGCACACATTGGAAGAAAAAGAAGGTCCGTATGAACATGCACATTCAGGATTACCACTGGTGCAACATCCGTTATTGTTGATGTTGGAATATTATAAACGCAACAAAATCTCGCTGGAAAAAATCGTTGAAAAAATGAGCCATGCCGTTGCTGACTGTTTTAAAATTGAAAACAGGGGTTATTTACGGGAAGGTTATTTTGCAGATGTAGTTATGGTGGATTTAAATTCGTCTACAACCGTAACCAAAGAAAATATCTTATACAAATGTGGATGGAGCCCCTTAGAGGAACTTACTTTTCCCGCCGCAATAGTTCAGACTTTTGTAAATGGAAATTGTGTGTATAAAAACGATGATTATGGAAAGCACGTGTTTGAAGAATCTATAAAGGGAGAACGACTTTTTTTTAACAGGTAAGCCGACAAATAAAATTATAAACCAATTAACTCATCAACTTTCCAAGTTTAGATGGAAACAGACAAAACTACACTCAACGACCTTGCGATTTTTCAACATGACGAAGAGTCTTCCATTTTTCATAAATTGAATTTTACACGAACTGTTGGCGGTCGTGAGACCTTAAGACATATTTTAAGCTCATCCTTAAAGGATATTGCTTCCATTCAAAACGTACAAAAAACTCTACAGATTATTCTTGAAAAAAAAGAAAGTTGGCCGTTAATTATAAGCAATGGTTCCGTTTTAATGATTCATAAATTTTACGAGACTTCAATTGACGAGATTCCTGCCAGGCCTACTTCTTCCTCGGCATTTTTTTATAAAGTATTTCATGCGCCTGATTATTCTTTAGTAAGATATTCAGTCGGCCATGCTTTTGATTTCATTAAAGGAATGCAGCAGATCATTAAAATATTCATGACCGATGAGGCGCCGGAAAATTTGACAAGAACTTTGCAAAAAGCAAATGTTTTAATTGAAAAGCATCAATTGGATATTGTTGCTGCAAAAGAAAAGATGAGTGATCTTTCTATTCATGAAATGCTTGCCCTTGCACATTATATTCGTTATCATTTCAAACAAAATTTATTGGATCTAATTGAAATCTATTACCAGTTAGATGCATGGTATGGCATGGCTATGGCGGTTGCTGAATACAACTTGGTTTTTCCAGAATTTGTTGCTTCGCAGGTTCCCGATCTTAAAGTGAAAGGCTTGTATCATTTATTACTGAGCAATCCTGTTGCCTACGATCTTGAACTGGATGTAAATAATAATTTTATTTTCTTAACCGGTGCAAATATGGCTGGTAAAAGTACATTCATAAAAGCCGTTGGTGGCGCGGCTTTTCTGGCTCATATAGGTATGGGAGTGCCGGCAAAGTCCATGGAACTTTCTCTATTCGATGGTTTGCTCAGTAATATAAATGTGGTTGATAATGTTGCTAAGGGAGAAAGTTATTTTTATAACGAAGTGCAAAGAATAAAAAATACAATTCTTAAAATTAATGATGGCAGAAAATGGTTGATCCTTATTGATGAATTATTTAAGGGAACCAATGTTCGGGATGCTATGAAATGCAGTACCGTTGTGATTGAAGGCCTTATCAAAATAAAAAGTTCTTTATTTATTCTTTCCACGCATTTGTACGAAATAGCGGACTCGTTGAAAAAATATCCAAATATTAAGTTTAAATATTTTGAAACGAATGTTCAGGACGAGCAACTATCGTTCAACTACAACCTTAAAGATGGAATCAGTAATGAGCGGCTTGGTTATTTAATTCTGAAAAGAGAAAAAGTAATTGACCTGCTTGAAAAACTTTGACCGGTATGTTATAATATGTTATAACTTTTTTACCTTTAGGGAAATTTTTTTTATGGAAATAATGAAAGTGAAAATAAGAAGGATAGGGAATTCAAAAGGAATTGTAATTCCGCATAAATTTCTTAAAACATTGCAAACCGACAAAGAAGAAATTGTGATTGAAGTAGATGAAAAGGGAATTTTATTGAAAAGCAATGATCAGTCTCCGCGTAAGGGATGGGCAAAAGCTTTTAAAAGGATGGCAAAAAACGGGGACGACACTTTGCTTATGCCTGATATATTTAAAGATGAAATTTTCGAAAAGTGGAAATAAAACAATATGACATTTTTTGGGTAAATCTCGATCCTACTATTGGTAAAGAGATGAAAAAAACGAGACCATGTGTAATTATTTCTCCCGACGAAATGAATGACAATATTGGCACTGTAATATTTGCTCCCCTAACTTCAACTATAAGATCATACCCATCACGCATAAATTATAAATTAGATGGAAAACCTTGCGCTATTGCCCTTGACCAAATAAAAACGATTGATAAAAGCAGGTTACAAAATAAAATAGCTCACCTTGGAATAATAACCATCAGGCAAATAAAGCAAGTAATGGAAGATATTTTCTGTAAATGATTTCATCAGTTCACCTAACTAAAATTTTTTGAACGCTTACTTAGAAAAAAAATTCTCTAATTTCATTTCATGTTAGTCAAAACTTTTGGTAGTGCTGTTTATGGAGTGGAAGCTATTACTATAACGGTGGAGGTAAACGTAAGTAGCGGAAAATTTACTTCAATTGTGGGCCTTGCAGACAATGCTGTAAAAGAAAGCCTCGAGCGCATGGAAAGCGCTATCAAGGCCAATGGATATCATTTCCCAAGAACAAAAGTGGTTGTTAATCTTGCTCCGGCAGACATCAGGAAGAGTGGAACTGCCTTTGATTTACCAATAGCGATGGGAACGTTAGGAGCAAGTGAACAGTTAGAGAATGCAGAAAAACTTACTGACTATGTCATCATGGGCGAACTTAGTTTAGACGGGACCGTTAGACCGATAAAAGGGGCACTCCCAATTGCTATTCAGGCACGAAAGGAAGGATTTAAAGGATTGATTCTTCCTAAGGAAAATGCTCGGGAAGCCGCGATGGTTAATAAATTAAATGTTTATGGTGTTGGACACATAAACGAAGTGATTGATTTTTTTATTGACGAAAATTCCATTACACCAACGGTTGTAAATACACGCGAAGAGTTTGCGAACGCACAAAGCGATTTCGAGATAGATTTTTGTGATGTAAAGGGACAGGAAAATATAAAAAGAGCTTTGGAGATTGCGGCTGCTGGTGGACATAACGCAATCTTAATCGGTCCCCCCGGTGCAGGTAAAACCATGTTGGCAAAGCGTTTGCCAACAATACTTCCGCCGCTTACTTTGCAGGAAGCTTTGGAAACAACAAAGATTCATAGTGTAGCAGGGAAGCTACCAGAGAATGCGACACTCATTTCAAAGCGGCCTTTTCGTTCACCGCATCATACTATTTCAGATGTTGCTTTAGTGGGTGGCGGCGGTTTACCACAGCCAGGAGAAATTTCGCTGGCGCATAATGGTGTTTTGTTTTTAGATGAACTTCCTGAATTCAAAAGAACTGTCTTGGAAGTAATGCGCCAACCAATGGAAGAACGAAGGGTAACTATATCGAGAGCGAAAGTTGCATTGGATTTTCCATCGAGCTTTATGTTGATTGCCTCCATGAATCCATGCCCGTGCGGTTATTACAATCATCCTGACAAAGAATGTACTTGCCCTCCCGGCGCTGTTCAAAAATATTTGAATAAAATATCAGGACCTTTATTAGATAGAATCGATCTTCATGTGGAAGTAACGCCTGTTGCATTTAATGAACTTTCATCAAAACAGGAATTTGAAAAAAGTGAATCCATACGAATAAGAGTTATTAAAGCCAGGGATAGGCAGGCTGATAGATATAAAGACAATCCCGGCGTTTATTCCAATGCGCAAATGAGCAGTAAAATGCTGAAAGAAATTTGTATTATAACCCAGGCTGGCGCTAATTTATTGAAGGTTGCTATGGAAAAATTAAATCTTTCCGCCCGTGCTTATGATAGAATTTTAAAAGTGAGCAGAACCATTGCAGACCTTGCGGGAAGTGATGATATAAAACCAGAGCACCTTGCAGAAGCCATTCAATATAGAAGTTTGGATAGAGAAGGCTGGGCGGGGTGATACATTACATTATTCAACTCTAAACTCTTTTCCCGAAATTTGCAGATTCAAATTTATTAGATGAAGATATTATTATCGTACATAAAACCTTATAAGTGGTTGGTAGTTTTGGCGCTGTTTCTTGCTTCAGTAAACCAGGTGTTCTCATTATTTGCTCCTGCAATTACCGGTAACATTCTTGATTTATTTGTTAATCATCCTCATGTTTTTCCTGACAAAACTGCCAGAACTGAAAATCAATTTTTCTTTGGCAGAGGCCAGTATCACGGCTTATTATTTTTCCTGATGCTTTTGATCGGAACTGCAATGGTAAGCCGGATTGCCAAAGCTTTCCAGGATTATTTTGGAAATGTACTCATACAGAAATTTGGCGCCACAATTTTTACCGATGGATTGAAACATAGCATGATGTTGCCTTACCAGGATTTCGAAGACCAAAGCAGTGGTGAAACATTATCTATACTAACCAAAGTAAGAGCTGATACCGAAAAATTTATCACCAACTTCATAAACGTATTTTTTGTAATTATTGTAAGTATTGTTTTTATTTCTATTTATGCCTTCAGATTGCATTGGGTAATTATGCCGGTTTATACTTTGGGAATTATTGCCATAGCTGTTGTTACCAGTTTGCTTAGCAGAAAAATAAAGTCTATTCAAAAAAGAATCGTTAATGAAACGAATGCGTTAGCGGGCTCCACTACAGAATCGTTAAGAAATATTGAATTAGTCAAAAGCCTTGGATTAACGGACCAGGAAGTAAAAAGATTGAATAATAACACATTTAAAATCCTTAAGCTTGAATTACGCAAGGTTAAAAGTATACGTACCATTAGTTTTATCCAGGGTACCATGGTTAATTTTTTACAACAAGTAATCACTTTTACTTTGTTATGGCTGATTTTTAAGAATTCAATTACTCCGGGAAATTATCTTTCATTGGTATTTTATAGTTTTTTTCTTTTTGCCCCCATGCAGGAAATTGGTAACATCATCATTTCGTATCGTGAGGCGGAAGCATCATTGAATAATTTTCATAAACTGATGAATAAGTCTCCTGAAATCAAGCCCGCAAAACCAGCGCTTATTAACAACATTGAGGAACTTGAATTCATCAATGTGAAATTCAAACATCAGTCTGCTCAGCACCCGGCTTTGATGGATATAAGCTTTGATGTAAAGAAAGGAGAAACCATCGCATTCGTTGGTCCTTCAGGCTCGGGAAAAACAACATTGGTGAAGCTTCTTGTAGGTTTGTACATTCCGCAAAAAGGGAATATTTTGTACAATAAAATTTCCCGTGAAGATATTGACTTTGATGTGCTGCGGGCACAAATTGGCTTTGTAACCCAGGATACACAATTGTTTGCAGGAACCATCAAAGAAAATTTGCTTTTTGTAAATCCTTCTGCAACAGATGAAGAAATACTCGATGTGCTTCAAAAAGCATCGTGTAATACGTTGCTGGCACGTGCCGATAAAGGTCTTGATACTTTAATTGGTGAAGGTGGGGTAAAAGTTTCCGGTGGAGAAAAACAGCGTTTATCCATTGCGAGAGCATTGCTTCGTCATCCGCATTTATTGATTTTCGATGAGGCAACCTCTTCGCTCGATTCATTAACTGAAGAAGAAATTACCAATACTATAAAAAATGTTTCTTCAAAAAAAGAGCAGATCACCATTTTAATTGCGCACAGGTTGAGTACTATTATGCACGCCGATAAAATTTATGTTTTGGAAAAAGGGGAAGTAATTGAGACAGGAACCCATGAGGAATTAATTTCCCAAATGGGATTATATTATGCCATGTGGCGCCAGCAAATTGGCGAAAGAAAGAAAGTTTTGACCCCTCAAACGGCTTTGAATTAAATACCTTTACGTTATGACAGACGAGCAAAAGCCGAAACCAAATTTTTTATGGAGCATGTTTACCATGCGATGTCCGCGGTGCCGGCGGGGCGATATGTTTAAGAACAACAATCCTTATAAAAAAATTAAGCTTTCTTATATTTTAGATATGTACGATACCTGTCCGGTATGTACTCAAAAATTTGACCTGGAGCCCGGCTTTTGGTATGGCACAGGGTATATTAGCTATATATTGGTTGTATTATTTTCTGCAATTACTTTCATTGCCTGGTGGATCATAGTGGGCATTTCTACAGATGACAACCGGGTTCTTTACTGGCTGCTGGCAAATGGTGTAACGATAGTTATATTACAACCCTGGCTCATGCGATTCAGCCGCGTTGTTTATTTGAATTTCTTTGTAAAGTATAATGAGAATTACGATAAAGAAGAAGGGAAAACTTTTGATTATTAATTCCCGTTATAAATCTACCTGTTATTTTTTTCGCGGAATAATTTTTGTAGCTCTGGTTATTTTAATCTTCTAAATAAATAATTATGGCTATTGTAAAAGTTATTGAAGTAATTGCCTCTTCAGAAAAGAGTTTTGATGATGCAATAAAAAATGCAGTGAAAGAAGTTTCAAAAACTGTAAAAAATATTGACTCCGTTTATGTAAAAGATTTTAAAGTGCACGTGAAAGATGATGCTATATCATCTTACGGTGTTATTTGTAAAGTTTCCTTCAGGGTTGGCGGTAAAAATCTTGCTTAGATTAACGAAGATTATTTTATTAAAAAGAGGGAGATAATGCTCCCTCTTTTTAAATCAATGAACATTAGTAGCGAACTTAATTAGAGATTGACTACCTGCACCGCGGTTCCATAGCATAATACCTCTGTAACACCGTTCATTACGTCGTTAGCATCATATCTAATATTGATGATTGCATTGGCACCTCTTTCATTGGCATGTTGAATCATATGCTGGTAAGCTTCCACTCTTGTTTTTTCGCATAGATCAACATAAATTGAAATCCTTCCTCCTACGAGTGTTTGGAAACCGCCGGCAATATTACCAAACAGGCTACGCGACCTTACTGTTATTCCACGAACAATACCTAAATGCTTTGTTATTCTGTATCCCTCGAGCTGGTTACTTGATGTTATTAATTGTTCATCTACCATAATTGTATAGTTTTACGTTTCAAATTTAACATACTTTTTCTCAATGCAATTTATTAGCATCGTTTTTGTTTTATAGGTTGTTCGTAATTTGCGCCCTTTGAGTTTTTAATTTAAATTTTATTGAATAAAATGTTACAAACCGCAGAAGACATTCGCTTACTGAATGAAAAAATTAATCATTCGGCTTCGTTTATTGATAAAATTCATGCAGAAATTGGTAAAGTAATCGTTGGCCAGAACCACATGGTGGAACGGCTTTTAATTGGCCTTTTAAGTAACGGGCATATTTTATTAGAAGGAGTCCCCGGCCTGGCAAAAACACTTTCTATCAGGTCGCTGGCGTATGCTATTCATGCACAATTCAGCCGTATACAATTCACTCCTGACCTGTTGCCCGCCGATGTGGTAGGTACGATGATTTACAACCAACAAAAGAATGAATTTGTGGTTCGCAAGGGCCCCATTTTTGCCAACTTTATTCTTGCTGATGAAATAAACAGGGCACCGGCAAAAGTACAAAGCGCTCTACTGGAAGCGATGCAGGAGCGGCAGGTAACCATTGGAAACAATTCTTATTTATTAGAAGAGCCATTTTTAGTACTGGCTACTCAGAATCCCATTGAACAGGAAGGAACCTATCCTTTGCCGGAAGCACAGGTGGATCGGTTTATGTTGAAAATAGTAATTGATTATCCTACTAAAAGTGAAGAGCAGATAATAATTCGGCAAAATGTTCAGGGACTAAAACAGGCAACCATAAACGCAGTTGTTTCAACCAATGAAATATTAAATGCGAGAGAACTGGTGCGACAGGTTTACATGGATGAAAAAGTAGAACATTATATTCTTGATATTGTGTTTGCAACCCGCTATCCTGAAACATATAATCTTGCTAAACTAAAACCCTTAATTTCTTTTGGGGGATCGCCAAGAGCAAGTATTAACCTGGCATTGGCTGCCAAGGCCTATGCATATTTAAACAAACGCGGCTACGTAATTCCGGAAGATGTAAGAAACATTTGCAAAGATGTATTACGCCATCGTATAGGCCTTACCTATGAAGCAGAAGCTGAAAATATTAATGTTGAAATGATAATAACGGAGATTTTAAAAGTGGTTAATGTACCTTAAGAGTTATAAGTAATAAGTTATGAGTAATAAGTAAGGAGTTCAGGACTTCGGTAAATTTTTTAATACAGAATTTTATTAAAATCAAAATTAATCAATCATAATAATCCATGTTCCTCTCCCTTTGGAGAGGGGCTAGTGTGAGGCCGTATGTTAACAACAGCAGAAATAGTAAAAAAAGTAAAAGAACTGGAGATCATCAGTAAAAAGATAACAACACATCTTTTTACCGGTGAGTATCATTCTGCGTTTAAGGGCAAAGGGATGAGTTTCCGCGAAGTTCGAGAGTATTACCATGGCGATGATGTGCGGTTTATCGACTGGAATGTGAGCGCCCGTTATGCCCATCCGTTTACTAAAGTATTTGAAGAGGAAAGAGAGCTAACAGTGGTTCTGCTGGTTGATGTAAGCGCCAGTGCTTTGTTTGGTACTGTGCACAGCACGAAAAGAAATCTTATTACAGAAATTGGGGCGGTGCTTACTTTCAGCGCAATTAATAACGACGATAAGGTTGGAGTTATTTTTTTTAGCGATAAGGTAGAGAAATATATTCCCCCAAAGAAGGGCAAGCAGCATGCTTTGTATATCGTGAGAGAATTACTAACGGCGCAACCTAAACGAACCGGCACCAATATTAATGAAGCGTTGAAGTTATTTTCAAGATCGAACCGCCATAGAAGCATTGCATTTATCATGAGCGATTTTATCGATGAGCAATATGAGGATTCACTTCGGGTGATGGCCAGCAGGCACGATGTAATAGGGCTTAAGATATATGATAAAATGGATCTCCAACTTCCCAACGTAGGTTTAATGGAAGTGGAAGATCTTGAAACGGGTAAAACACAATGGCTCGATACATCAGATTCAATGGTCCGCTATAATTACCAGCAGAACTTTATGAAACATAGCGAGCGTTGCAAAAGCATTTTCAAAAAATCGGGGGCTGACTTATTGCATTTGCGTACTGATGAGGATTATGTGAAAATCCTTCAACAGTTTTTTTTAAGAAGAAAATAAAGTGAAAAGAAAGCAATTGAAGAAACGCGTTTATCATAGATCGTTAGTTGTATTATTTTTCCTGTTGGGTTCTCGTTGGTCTACGCAAAATATTTTTGCTCAGCCACCATCTGTAAAAGCTTCTGTTGATCAACCAAATATTCTTATCGGGGGCCAATTACATTACAGGGTTTCCACTTTGATGCCCGATAATACTTATCGCCTCTCCTGGTTCAATGTGACCGATACAATAGGGCATTTCCAGGTGGTAAAGGAAAATAAAATTGATTCAACCAGCCCAAATGGAAATATTGCTTTTAGCCAGGAAATAACGCTAACCTGTTTTGATTCGGGGCGGCAGGTGATTCCTCCTTTGGTTATAAACATGGAAACTTTGCAGGGAGATTCATCCTTTAACCTTGTCACGGATTCAATTCCTATACAGGTCTCCTATTCACCTATTGATAGTGTCGCTACCTTTCATGATATTAAATCAATTATAGAAGTAAAAAAAGAATGGGCATGGTGGTGGTGGGCTATATTAGGTGTTGTACTTGTTTTACTTTTCTTCTGGATAAGATTTCTGATTAAATTTCTTAAAAAGAAACAAGAGCCGGATATTTTTAAATCAAAGCTTTCGCCTTATGATGAAGCTATGCAATCTTTAGATAACCTGGATAAAGAGCAACTGCTTCAAAATAATGAAGTAAAAGCATACCATACGAGACTAACGGATATCTTTAAACGTTATATTTCGAGGAAAACGAAAATGTATAAGATGCACCTCACATCTGACGAAATGCTGATAGAACTCGGCGATTATAATGTGAGTAAAGAACAGGTATCTGCATTTGCCAATTGTATTCGCATGGGTAATGCTGTAAAATTTGCAAAATTTATTCCCTCACAACAGGAAAGCGAAACATGTCTGCAACAGGTAAGGGCGATGATAACGGAAGTAAACAAAAATCTCAATCAAAAAAGCGAAAGTGATAGTTGATTATTTCAACGATATAACATTTGGACAACCGCTGTTTTTTTGGTTGTTTGCCCTAATTCCAATACTGGTTTATTGGAAAATGATAAAGGGGAAAAAACAGACCGCTGCAGTTGGAATTTCTACCACGAAGGGATTATCAAACACCCGGTCGTGGAAAAACACTTTTCAAAATGTTCCATTTATACTAAGGTTGCTTGCGATAAGCTGTTTAATAGTTGCGTTGGCACGTCCGCAGGTAAAATACGAAGAGCAACAATCGGAGGGAGAAGGGGTAGATATTATTTTATGTATCGACGTTAGCGGTAGCATGACTGCGCAGGATTTTCAGCCTAACAGGATGGAGGCGGCTAAAAAAGTTGCAGAAGACTTTGTAAATAATAGGCCCGATGACAGAATTGGCATTGTTATATTTTCCGGCGAAAGTTTTACGCAATGTCCCCTGACTACGGATCACGCGGTTTTAATTAACCAGATTGAACAAATAAGAAATGGGCTTTTGGAAGACGGAACCGCAATTGGCTCTGGCCTGGCAACAAGTGTGGACAGGCTTAGAAATAGCAAGGCAAAAAGCAAGGTGGTAATACTCCTTACGGATGGAGTAAACAATGGCGGCCTTATTGATCCCGCAACAGCTTTGGAGATTGCTAAAACTTTTAAAGTAAAAGTGTACACAATTGGCGTAGGAACTGACGGCTACGCACCCACTCCGGTGAGTACACCTTTGGGTATCGTAATGCAAAATGAGAAAGTAGCAATTGATGAAAAGCTGTTAAAGAATATTGCGGATCAAACCGGGGGCCGATACTTTAGAGCAACTGATAACCAAAGCCTGAAAAGTATTTATAACGAAATAGATCATCTGGAAAAATCAAAAGTTGAAATAACTACATTCCATCGGTTCACTGAAAAATTTTATCCGTTTATTTTTGCGGCGATGGCGTTTCTGTTAATTGAATTCATTTTACGCTTTACCATTTTTAAAAAATTTCCATAACTGAATATCCCAATCGCAGCCACGAATTACGCGAATTAGACGAATTTTACCAGGAACAAATTCAAGCAAACAAGCAATTAATCAATTAACTTCTCCATGAAAGCACTTGTGTATAAATCAACAGGAAGTTGGTATGTGGTTAAAAATGAAGAAGGAGAATTTTTTAATGCCCGTATAAAAGGAAAGTTTAAGATTGATAACATTACTTCCACAAATCCTATAGCTGTTGGTGATGTTGTAGAGGTTGAACAAGAAGACACGGAAGAAGGTGCAGTAGTTATCAAAACAATTGGGGAACGAAAAAATTACATAACACGGCAATCGCCGCACAACAAACATCAGCACCATATTATTGCTTCTAATCTTGATCAAAGTCTCTTATTTGCTACCCTTAAGGATCCTAAAACATCACAAGGCTTTATCGACAGATTTTTGGTCGCTTCAGAAGCATATCATGTTCCGGCCATAATTGTCTTTAATAAAAGTGATTTATATAAAAAGAAAGAACAGGAAAAGTTTGAGGAACTGAAGTTTATTTATGAAAGAAATGACTACAAGGTTTTATTGATGAGCCTTGAGCAACGGACAGGTATAGACGAAGTGAAGCGTCTTTTGAAAAATAAAATAACATTACTTAGTGGTCATTCGGGTGTAGGCAAATCTTCCTTTTTAAATATTGTTTTTCCAGAACTTTTGCTAAAAACGCAAAATGTAAGTGACTGGAGCGGCAAGGGTCTTCATACAACAACATTTGCCGAGATGTTTGATTTGCCAGGCGGTGGAAAAATTATCGATACGCCCGGCCTTCGCGAATTTGCCTTGATGGACATTGAGAAAAATGAATTGTCTCACTATTTTCCTGAGATGAGAGCCCTGGTAAATGAATGCCGGTTTAATAACTGCATGCATATTGATGAGCCGGGATGTGCCGTAAAACTGGCAATAGAAGAGGGGAAAATTTCTGCTGACCGATACGTCAGCTATTTAAATATATTGGGTACGATTGATACTAAGAAATGGTGATGATAAAATGTCTAATTAATCAAACAGTTTACTCTTGATGGCTGCCGTACTAATATGCATTCTTTTCTAAAAATCTCGCAACTTCAATTACAGCCTTATTTTCTTTAGCTATACCCTTTGTATTATGGGGCAATATGGAAACACCATTAAATATGCTGTAGTGTAAGGTGAGGAAATGCTTTTTATACCTGAAATCCCAATCCAGCGTATCTGCATCGTCGATCTGGTTAATAAATTTTACTTTCAATCCGTCAGCCAAAATATCTGCAATAGAATAAAATTTTGAAACGCCGCAATTATCGTCTATGACTGCTTCTGTTCCGCCGAAATTTGTTTTTAAATGATAACACATACAATGGGTTTTGGTGCTTTAATAGATTAATATACTTTCTTTATGATTTAAACTTTCTTGCCTTTTTTGCGGCCTTTATGGCGTCTTTGTCTCCTGATAAAATTTTTTCTGCCCCAACATTCTTTCCATTGGTGGGGCATCCATATTTTTCATTCTTTCTAAAAATGGAACATCCCGTAAGCATCCACGCTAATAACGCAACAATTAAATTTTTTTTCATTTCAGTAAGATGCAAATTTGTTTCCTACCTTAAAAAAGCCCTGTTAAGATTTTAATAAAGTAAAATAAAAAATATTATTTCTAATCTCAACAGTGTTGTTGTTTAAACCACTCTGAATACATAACGTAATTATCAGCAATCCGGTTTATTTCCCCGCTAATCAGGTCTTCAGGAACATTTTTTACTCTTTTTGCGGGAACACCTGCATAAATCGAACCTGGCTCTACCTCTGTATTTTCAAGTACTACGGCCCCGGCAGCAATAATGCTGTTACTGCCTATTATCGCATGGTCCATCACAATAGCTCCCATACCCACAAGCACATTGTCATGTATAACGCATCCATGTACTATTGCATTGTGTCCGATGCTCACATTATTTCCAATTGTGGTGGCTGCCTTCATATAAGTACAATGAATAATAGCGCCATCCTGTACATTTACTTTATTTCCCATCCGGATACTATTTACGTCGCCGCGTAAAACTGCGTTGAACCAAATACTGCAGTTATCACCCATAACTACATCGCCTGCAATTGTGGCATTAGGCGCTATATAGCAATTAGTTCCAAATGTTGGTTTAATGCCTTTTACTTCAATAATTAACGACATAATTTTTTATTTTTTTTGTTACCAGCAATAGTTCTTTGGGCATCCCGGTTGTGTCACTCCCTTGTACTGTTGGTTCATTGGGCATCTTTAAAGACCATTATTTATAAATAAAGCGTATTGCAAGAAAACGTTACGACAAACTCAGCGTCTTGCGATACAAATTTCTTAACTCAAAAAATACTTCATTTAATTACTTCCTAAATTCGTAAAAAATTACGAATGAAAAAATGTTTTAACATCGTACATCAAATATCTTAAATCGCACACCGATCATGACTAACCGACAGATATTTTTAGAACATATAGGGCAAACATCTCCGACACCATTAGCCCTTGAAATTATAAAAGCAGAAGGTTGCAAATTATACGATGCCGACGGTAAAGAATATATTGATCTTATTGGCGGCATAAGTGTTTGCAATGTTGGGCACGGCAATAAAAAAGTTATCGGGGCCATCAATAAACAAATTAATGACTATTTGCATGTGATGGTTAATGGCGAACTAGTATTAACACCTCAAACCAGCTATGCTAAATTACTTACTGAAAATTTGCCTGCTTCGCTAAATTCGGTTTTCTTTACTACTTCTGGAACGGAGGCAACAGAAGGGGCAATGAAGCTTGCCAAAAGGTATTCTGGCCGTACTCAAATCGCAGCATTCGACAATAGTTATCATGGCAGTACACAAGGTTCATTAAGTATTATGGGCAGTGAATATTGGCGAAATGCATTTCGCCCTTTGTTGCCGGATGTATTGCATCTAACATTTAATTCATTTGAAAGCCTTGAAGAAATAACGGGGCTAACGGCATGTGTAGTTGCTGAAACTATACAGGCCGAAGCAGGCGTAATTGTTCCGGATAAACAATGGATACAAGCGTTGAGAAAAAGATGTGATGATACCGGAACATTATTAATACTTGATGAAATACAATGTGGCTTTGGCCGCAACGGAAGCTTGTGGGCATTTGAGCAATTTAATATTATGCCGGATGTATTATTACTTGGAAAGGCTTTGGGCGGCGGAATGCCGTTAGGCGCTTTTATTGCTGATAAAAAGATAATGGACTACCTCACGAATAATCCTGTTCTTGGCCATATCAATACATTTGGTGGTCATCCTGTTTGTTGTGCTGCCGGCCTGGCCGCTATGCAATATTTGTTGCACGAAAAACTTATTGATACAGTTTTTGAAAAAGAACAATTGTTTCTTGTATTACTGAAATCAAAAAAAATAAAAACAATACGAAGCGCCGGTTTAATGATTGCGCTTGAATTTGAAAGTTTTGAAGAAAATAAAAAAGTGATTAACGCTTTAATTGATAAAGGAGTTTTTACCGATTGGTTTTTGTTTGCTTCTGAATGCCTTAGAATTGTACCACCACTTACCATTTCAAATGATGAAATCGTACAGGCATGTGAAATCATTAATTCGGTCCTAAGCAAAGTTTAATAGTATCCTCTTCTTTTCCAATTTAGAATTTATTTTGAGTGGACTATAGGAAATGCAAAAAAGATATATTTACTTTGTAATTCAAAGTACTTTTTATGGACGAACAACAGGCCTCGCTAAAGGAATTGCATCAGATCAAACAAATGATGGAACGAAGCAGTCGTTTTATAAGTCTGAGCGGGTTTAGTGGTATTTCTGCAGGAATACTTGCTTTGCTGGGAGCATGGCTCGCAGTTCAGAAAATTTCACGCTACGCTCATGGAACCGGTATTGACTATGATAACCTGGTTACTCAATTAATTTTTATAGCTGCCGGAGTGTTCGTCGCAGCATTTGTTGCAGCATTTATATTTACGTTCTTACGCAGTAAGAAAGACGGGGTATCCATTTGGGGAGCTACTACTTATCGACTTCTGATCAATCTTTCGATACCCCTCGTTGCGGGAGCTTTCTTTATTTTGAGAATACTGCAAATGGAGCATATTTTTTTGATAGCGCCAACGTGCCTTATATTTTACGGGCTTGCATTAATTAATGCGTCGAAATATACGCTTGGCGAAATACGATATTTGGGATATTGTGAGTTAGTGTTGGGAATTATCAATCTTTGGGTACCGGGATACGGCTTGGTTTTTTGGGCTGCGGGCTTTGGCGCCTTGCACATTATTTATGGCATTATTATGTGGTGGAAATATGAACGAGTTTAGTAAAAAAAGGATTGATTAATGAGTAACCCAATTGAAAATCTTAATAAAACTTTCGACAGCCGGGTAAGACTGGGTATCATGAGTGCGCTTGTAGTAAACGACGAAGTTAATTTTAATACGTTGAAAGAACTTATAAAAGTAACAGACGGAAACCTGGCTTCGCATTTAAAAGCCCTGGAAGAAATACAATATATAAAAGTGAAAAAAGGATTTATCGGGAGAAAAACAAATACAAGTTATGCAATTACAAAAGCGGGAGAAAAAGCATTTAAAATTCATATTGATGCCCTTGGGAAAATGATTAAGAATATTCAATAATTTTTTTTGAACCAACACTTTGAAATTCAAAGTACTTTTTAAATGAAAAATAGAGAACTAAAAATAATAAGAGGGATTATTGCATTTTTTATGCTGGCTTTGTTTGTAAGCGGAGTTACAGCAATTCCTATAGATATTGAGCTGTCTGCTTTATTATCATTTTTTTCGCCCGAAAGTTATATGCATTACTGGCTGTTAAAAGTTTTATCTGCCTACAGCCAGGTTAAAATTCAATATCCGTTTTTGTTGTATGGTCACGATTGGCTGGCCTTTGCACATTTTGTACTGGCTATACTTTTTATTGGTCCATTTAAAGACCCGGTTAAAAATATTTGGGTAATAGAATTTGGGATGATAGCATGCGTCATGATTTTTCCATTAGCATTTATAGCAGGTCACTATAGGGGAATTCCAATGGGTTGGCAATTGATTGATTGTTCCTTCGGGGTTTTTGGATTGGTTCCCCTATGGATCTGTTATCGTAAAATAAAAAATCTTGAAATAAGAAATAGCTTATGAGCCCCTATTTAAAATTAACGGGACGAACTTTTACCATTTGGATATTGGCGTCTTTCATAAACGGTGTGCTTTGCGGCATTTTTATTACCCTAAGCAATGCGATGTATTCTGACCTTATCGGAAATATCTTACTCGTTTCCTTCTTTTCATTATTTTTTTCTGCCCCTGGCTTCTTCGTCTTTTGGTTGGTATTGCTTTTTAAAATTTCAATTGATACTACTGAGAGGGCCCTATTCAGAGCGGCCTTGATAACAGGATTTATACTCTCTTCAATCACTGGTTTATTCGGCTCAGGTATTTATTCTTCAGTATTTGATTATCATTCAATTGTAATAGCAACTTGTGTAATACTCTCT
>NZ_JBMQQG010000112.1:0-5494 GCF_057362405.1 Ginsengibacter sp. | reverse complement strand
CAAAAAGTTTTATCCTTATTCGGCTGATTTTTCTGACCGGAAATCGTTGTATACTTTTTTGGAGAAAGTAAAATCAGATCATGCCAGGATTGATATTCTTGTGAACAATGCAGGCAATATCATGCGAAAACCCGCCGCTGAACATCCTGATGAATACTGGGATACGATTATCGACATTAATTTAAATTCCCAGTTTATCATCACCCGGGAAATCGGGAAACAAATGTTAGAACAACAATCCGGGAAGATAATATTTACCTGCTCTTTATTAAGTTTCCAGGGCGGCATTAATGTGCCGGGATATGCCGCAAGTAAGGGTGCTATTGCTGTATTGCTTAAAGCCTTTGCCAACGAATGGGCATCAAAAGGCATTAATGTAAATGGCGTCGCTCCCGGGTATATATCCACAGATAATACCATTCAGCTTCGGGAAGACCCTGAAAGAAATGCCGCAATATTATCAAGGATTCCCGCCAATCGCTGGGGAACTCCCGGTGATATGGCCGGCGCTTATATTTTTCTTTCATCTCCCGCTTCCGATTATATTAATGGATCAATCATAACAGTAGATGGTGGATGGATGGGCAGATGATAATTATCTTTTAAAAAACTAATAAGTAAAATATGGAAATAAGATTTCAAAACAGCCCTGCGGAAACAAAAAGAATGACTACCAATGAGCTCCGGGGAAATTTTTTGATGGGTGGATTAATGAAAGATGACCAGGTGAATTTAATTTATTCGCATTATGACAGGATGATTGTGGGTGGTGCCAGGCCTGTGTCAAAAACTATTGAACTGCCTAACGATGAAGAGTTACGTGCAGATTATTTTCTGCAAAGAAGAGAGTTAGGTATTATAAATGTTGGCGGTAAAGGAAGGATTACTGCCGGAGGTGCAAAATATGAATTAGGTAAGCTTGACGCCTTATATATAACGAAGGGTACCCGAAAAGTTTTATTTGAAAGCATTGATAAAAATGACCCCGCTATATTTTATTTATTGTCGGCTCCGGCGCATCGGGATTGTGAGACAAGACTCATGAGAAAAGAAGAAACGTCACCTGTTGAATTGGGTGCGTCTGCAACTGCCAATAAAAGAACTATTTATAAATATATTCATGCAGATGGTATACAAAGTTGCCAGTTGGTAATGGGATTAACCATGCTTGCCGAAGGAAGTGTTTGGAATACGATGCCTGCGCATACGCATACCCGTAGGATGGAAGCTTATTTTTATTTTGACGTGCCAGAAGAACACCGGGTAGTTCATTTTATGGGTGAGCCGAAAGAAACAAGACACATTGTTGTTGCCAATCATGAAGCAGTAGTTTCACCGCCGTGGTCTATTCATGCGGGTTGCGGAACATCTAATTACGGTTTTATTTGGGGAATGGCCGGTGAAAATTACACCTATACTGACATGGACCCGGCTCCAATAACAGAAATATTGTAAAATCAATACCCTGTGACCAAAGAAATACCAACAGTGTAACCGAATCGGCCGCCTCATTTGAATTTAACTGACAAGCTTAAAATAAAAAATCCCGCAAACAAAGTGTTTTGCGGGATTTTAATTTAAAAGAAATCAGCTTAGTCGGGATGACTGGATTCGAACCAGCGGCCCCTACGTCCCGAACGTAGTGCGCTACCGGGCTGCGCTACATCCCGAATCACAATTTATTTTTCAAACCAAAAATAGGATTACCTTCTGAATTCTAAGCATGTGCAACAAATTACTGGCACCAGAACCAACAATCCAGGATAGCTCGGAAACGCAGACATTGAATTATATAGCTTTAGGTGGTTTTTGTAGAAAGTAACGGCTCTCAATACGATTTTGCAGATTTATTTTTTTATAAGTTCAGAAGGCATTGTTTTTGCATCCGGGTTCACATCTCCGGATAAAGAATTTAAAAAAGCAACAATTTGTTTTGTTTGCTTATTGGATAAGTTTTTATTTAATTGGGCTTTTCCCATAATTTTTACAGCAGAATCCAAACTGGCTATACTGCCATCGTGAAAATAAGGATAAGTGCCAGCAGTGTTGCGCAATTCGGGAACTTTAAATACATCCTTATCCGTTTTATTTTTGGTCACTGCTTTCCTTCCTTCATCATCAACTTTGCTGTTTGTAAGGGTACGGTAATCCGTTACCAGTCCAAACCGTTGCAGGGTACTTCCACCGATTCCTACACCGTTATGACAGCTAACACATCCCGATGCAATAAAAACTTTTAACCCCGCTTTTTCTTCCGGTGTAATGGCATTCACATCACCCTGCATATATTTATCAAACCTCGATGGTGTAAGCAGCGTGCGTTCAAAAGCTCCAATCGCTTTTTGCAAATTTTCGTAAGTAACAGGTTTCGCTTCTCCCGGGAAAGCCGCTTTAAACATATCCTGGTATAATTGAATTTTATTAAGCCTGTCAACTAGAAAACCTTTGTGCGGAATAGCCATTTCAACAGGATTCAAAATGGGCATACCCGCCTGTTCTTCCACATCTTTTGCACGCCCATCCCAAAACTGCATATTTTGAAGTGCTGCATTAAAAACAGTAGGTGAATTGCGGGTTCCCTGCTTGCCGGCATCACCCGTAGACGTAGCCTTATTATCTACCCCAAAAGTTAGAAGGTTATGACAGGAATTACAACTATTATTTCCCGTTCTGGAAAGACGGGTATCATAGTACAATACTTTGCCCAGCTTAATTTTTGGAGCAGTAACTGAATTATCTTTATTATCTGCAAGAGCCGGTAATGGCTTAAAAAAACCACGGGCAAGATTAAGTGTGGAATCTTCAGTTTGTGTGCCGCTAGCCACAGCTTTAGTTGATTCTTTTTTGCCAGATTGAGTGCAAGAAAAGAAAGCAATTGTAGCGCAAAGCACTATACCTACAATCTTCTTTTTCATATAATAAGCTTTGTTGCAAAACTAAAATGCCAACAGGCGAGAAATGCTGACCCCACTCATCTGATAATCTGATCGTGGTTATTAAATGAGTTTTTATAATCTTTAAAAATTTCGAACCTGATAGGGGTAGGAGAACATTCGGATTGCTCCTGATCAAGGCAAAAGAAAAAATAAACCGCCAACAGGTCATGCTATTTTTATGGCAGATTTATTGTTATACCATCAACAATAAAAATTAATCATATGAGCGTAAATAATAAACATCTTGCAACCATTTTATTAGGTGCTGCAGCCGCATTCGGCGCTTACAAATACAGCACAATGACAGAAGAAGAAAAGCAAAAAATGGCAGACTCTTTAAAAGATAAATTTCATAAGTTGAAGGATGAAGCAGAAAGTGCCGGCACCACCGCGAAAAATTACTTTAGCGATTTAAAGAATAAAGCAACAGATATGTTCAAAGAACATTTTCCTGGTGCAGAGCAGCATTTTGAAGATTTCTTTAAATCGAATTCTAAGAGCGACGTTCCCGCAAGTCCGACATCAGAGATTAACCCCGGTGCATAATTTCTTTATGAAACAGTAAGAATTAAGCGAAAGAAATACCCGGTAAAGAATCTATTGCAAAAAGAAAGATTATTCCAGCTTATCTTCCATGACAAGCAATGCGAAATATTTATCAAGATCCGCATGCAAGGCTTCTTCAAAAGATGCTTTCATATCCGCAGATTGCGGATGTTTAAATTTCCATTCACTAAAATAAATATGATAAGCGCTATCAACGTTATCTCTGCCAATCTTTTTTTCAAGCATATACATCCATTCGGCCGGTTTTACATAAACCGCGAGTGAATAGTCCTCCTCATTTTTAAACTTTGCAGAGGTTGTTTCCATAGCGGGGTGAATGGGTATCTGTAACAAATTCAAATAAACAGTGGCCTGGAAATCCTGCTCGCTGAGTCCTTTAATGTCTGCCGGAATCTGTTCTCCAAATACTGCATTAGTCCTGTATTTTTCAGCTTCATACCTGAATTCAAAATAGCTGTTGAGCCCTTCATCCATCCAGGCGTGATCCCGCTCATTAGTCCCCAGCATGCTCATAAACCAATTGTGGCCCACTTCATGAGCTATTACCGCATCAAGCGTTTCGGCTTTAGCATCCGGGCTTGTAATAAGTGTAATTGTAGGGTACTCCATGCCGCCACTTGAATTATTTTTTGGGCCCTCAACTGCCTGCACCACCGGGTAATCATATTCGCCGATCCATTTTCCATAATGCCTTACTGCATCTTTTACGTACTCAATGCTTTTGTTCCATACCGTATTTTTATGGTTATGATAATAAGTGAATGCATCTATTATTTTACCCGATTGTAAACGCATTGTGTCATATTCAATAACAAAATCTTTATCGGCAAACCATGCAAAATCAGGAACGCTGTCAGCATAATAACTGAGTGTTTTATTTGGTTCAGCAGAAACCACCTGATACAATTGCGGGCTGTTACCGCTATGAGCAATATTATAACTACCTACAGTTTTATATGCATCGGCTTCTTTCGTTGTTTGTAAAACCCCGGTTGCACCCACTACATAATCAGAAGGCACCGTTAGATCCACGCTATACGATGCATATTCGCTATAAAATTCGCCCATATCAAGGTAGGGCATTTCGTGCCAGCCATCTTTATCAAACACTGCTGGTTTTGGATACCATTGGCAAGCCATAAACTCACCATCTTCATAGCCGGATCTTGAAAAGTAAGAAGGCAACTGCACTTTAAAAGGAGTGGCAATAATTACTGAATCTCCGGGCTGTAAAGGTTCTGCCAGCAACACTTTAATTATATCGGTGTATGCAGGATTAGGATGAGCCTCCGTTTTAGCGATGCTGCCATTAACTGTGAAGGCAAGCCCGCTGATAAATCCGGGCGCATAATCTTTCAGTTTATCTTTTCTTTCTGTATCAGTTTTTAACTGTTGAAACAAGGCGGTTGATTCGTCTTTATACGCATTGGGATAAAGATGAAACCATATATAGGTAAGTGTCTGCGGCGAATTGTTTTTATATACAATCGTTTCTGACCCGGTAATTGATTTTTCGTCGTCGTTTAGCTGCGCAGCTATTTTAAAATGCAGGTACTGCTGCCAATATTTGTCCTGGGCAACGAGGCGGGTACTTATAAAAACGAGCAAGACTATTATTATTTTTTTCATTATTTGAAAGTAAGTTTTATTTGTATTCCGGGTAAAAGTATTTGCACAAAAAAATGATCGCGTATACTATTACGTTAGTCGATTTAAGTTACAGGAATTTTGTGGAAGCCTGATAAACCCACAATAAAAAACCCTGCTTTTTGCAGGGCTCTCAGGAATAATTTTAATTCCAGGGGTAAATTTTTTACAGGATAAATTGGATGGCCATTTTATTGGCTGGTTTTTTTTGGATACTTTGTTAGTTTCTTACAGGTATTGGATAAAGAAGAAAAGAAGTTGATTGATATCGGATTATTTGGTTTTCATGGATTCGGTAAAACGGGCTCTTTTCAATGGATTTGGATCTTTTGATTAATGTTTGT
>NZ_JBMQQG010000111.1:0-11477 GCF_057362405.1 Ginsengibacter sp. | reverse complement strand
GGGCGATACGAGTTACCTGGAACTATTTAATATTAAATTACTGGCGGGAAGAAATGTTCAGGAAAGTGATACTGTCAAAGAATTTTTGATTAACGAAACGTATGGGAAGGAACTCGGGTTTAAACAGCCGGGCGATGCGATAGGTAAGCAATTGGAATTTAATGGTAAACTGATGCCGATAGTAGGCGTGATGCATGACTTTCATGAACAGTCTTTTCATGCGCCAGTGGGGCCACTTGTATTTGCTTCCTTTGATAACAGGAGTTATTTTTTTCATATTCTTTTACAACCACAAAGCGGAGGAAGCCAATCCTGGAGCAGTACCATCAGTAAAATTCAAAAGTCTTACCATCAAATATATCCAGACGCAGATTTTAGTTACACATTTTTAGACGATACCATCGCGAAGTTTTATGAAACAGAACAGCATACGGCAAGCTTATTAAACTGGGCAACAGGTTTGTCAGTGCTTATTAGCTGCCTGGGTTTATTGGGTCTTGTAATGTATACCATCAACACACGGACCAAAGAGATCGGCGTTAGAAAAATATTAGGCGCCACTGTTACCAACATTGTTTCTATTCTTTCTAAAGACTTTGTAAAGTTAGTATTGATCGCTTTTGCAATTGCAACACCGATAGCCTGGTGGGCAACACACAAATGGCTCGAAGATTTTACCTACCGGGCGACTATGAGTTGGTGGTTATTTATATGGTGCGGTGCAGCAATGCTGGTGATTGCGCTCCTCACATTAAGTATTCAAACTATTAGGGCAGCAATGGCTAACCCGGTAAAGAGTTTAAGAACGGAGTGAATTAGCTAACAGCTGATGGCTGATAGCTATTGGCACAAACAAATAATATGTTTAAAAATTATTTTAAAATCGCCAGGCGAAATTTAAGGGGGAATAAAACTTTCTCCATTATTAATATAACGGGCCTTTCTATTGGTGTATCCTGTTTTTTACTAATTGCATTGTATGTTTTAGATGAATTAAGTTATGATAAATATAACGTTCACGCATACCAGATTTACAGGATAGACGACCATGTTAAATTTGGCGATTTTTCGTATGAAGGTGCACAAGCTCCCGCAATAATGGGTCCGACGTTTACGAAAGATTACCCGGAAATAGAACAATATGTTCGCCTTAAAAACCATGAGGGTTTTGTGGTTGAAAGGGGGTCAGAAAATTTTAAGGAAGATAAAGCAGCTTATGCTGACTCTTCGCTATTTGATGTATTCACTTTGCCAATGATTGCAGGAGATCCGAACACAGCTTTGATAGAGCCACATTCTTTGGTAATAACGGAAAGCACGGCGAAAAAATATTTTAACGCCACCAATGTTGTAGGACGAACATTGGTTATAAATAAAAACGACAACTATAAAATTACGGGCGTAATAAAAGATATTCCAGGACAATCTCATTTTCATTTTGATTTTTTCTTTCCCATGTCGGAGACGGACCAAAGCAGGGATGACAGCTGGTTTAATTATAATTTTCAAAATTACTTACTTGTAAAGCCCGGCACCAATACGAAAAAATTAGAAAGGCTCTTAAATAGAACCCTAATGGCGGAAGCAACGCCACAATTTCAAAGTACAGTGAATATGAGCAAGGATGCTTTTGAAAAAAGCGGCAATTCTATTCAAATAAGTTTGATGCCACTCACAGAGATACATTTACATTCAAATATAAAAGATGAGTTGGGAACTAACGGAAGCATCCAGTATATATATATTTTTTCCGCGATAGCCATTTTTATTTTGCTTATTGCGTGCGTCAACTTTATGAATCTTTCCACCGCACGTTCATCCAACCGTGCGAAAGAAGTGGGCGTGAGAAAAGTATTCGGCAGCCTCAGAAATAATTTGATTATGCAATTTCTTACCGAATCTGTTTTCATCAGCCTTCTTTCATTTCTTTTAGCAATTGGAGCTGTTTTGCTGTTACTGCATCCTTTTAACCAGTTGGCTGGTAAACATATCAATTCATCATTATTGCTGAATCCCCCGATGCTATCGGGAGTTTTATTACTTATGATTATCGTAGGCTTAATAGCAGGAAGTTACCCGGCTTTTTTTCTATCCTCATTTCGGCCAATTGAAGTGTTGAAAGGGAAATTATCAGCAGGCTTTAAAGGTTCATCTATAAGAAACGTCCTGGTGGTTTTTCAATTTTCCATATCAATTATTTTGATAATAGGAACTGTAGTTATTTTCAACCAGCTTAACTATATCCGCAACAAGAATTTAGGCTTTAATAAGGATCATGTGTTGATTTTGCAAAATACGTATGCAATGAATACGCAGGTATTCAAATATGAGCTGCTGCAAATGCCAGGTGTAAGAAGCGCAACCGTTACGGGTTTTTTACCCGTGAGCGGCAATAGAGGTGAAAGGGGTTTTGTTACTTCCCCGGTTTTTGATGGCAAAAATTTCACAATAATGCAGCAATGGCCTGTTGATGTAAATTATATTCCCACACTGCAAATACACTTAAAGAGCGGCAGGAATTTTTCTCCCGAGTTCTCCTCTGACTCGGATGCGGTTATTATAAATGAAGCTGCCGCAAAACTTTTTGGTGTGGGAAGCCCGATAAATAAAAAGCTTTACCTGATAAAAGATCTTGCCACGGGAAGGTTGCTTTCAAATACTGTTATAGGTGTTATCAGTAATTTTAATTTTAATTCTTTGCATGAGCAGGTTACACCCCTCGTTCTAAAGTTGTATCCCGAGAATGGGAGTATTGCAATAAGGATCAATACAGCCGACATTACAGGATTGTTATCGCAATTAAAAGCAAAATGGAAAACAATGGCTCCTTCAGAGCCTTTCAGCTATTCCTTTCTTGATGATGAATTTAATAAACAATACAGTGCTGAGCAGCGAACGGGTACCATCTCTTTGATATTTTCAGTCCTTGCCATTCTTATTGCATGTCTCGGATTGTTTGGATTAGTTACTTACGCAGCAGAACAACGCATTAAAGAAATCGGTATAAGGAAAGTATTGGGCGCCGCTGTTCCCGATATTGTAAGCTTACTTTCCAGGGATTTTGTGAAACTTATCATCATCTCACTTTGTATTGCATCGCCCATTGCATGGTGGATGATGAATCGGTGGCTACAGGATTTTGCATACCGTACTAATATTTCGTGGTGGATTTTTGTCGTGACGGGTTTACTGGTTTTAATGATCGCATTAATTACTTCAATATTCCAAACAATAAAAGCGGCGGTGGCAAACCCGGTGAAAAGTTTAAGAACGGAATGAATTTAGCTAACGGCCAACGGCGAATAGATATTGGCTCAAAACAAAAAATATGTTTAAAAATTATTTCAAAACCGCATGGCGGAACCTGGTAAAGCGAAAGTTCTTTGCCTTTATTAATATCGCCGGATTGTCAATAGGCATTGCCTGTTTCTTTTTGCTCGCTTTATATACTATTAATGAGCTTAGTTTTGATAAGTTTAATAAAAATGCAAACAATATTTATCGCCCTTATGTATGGTTTGATGCATTGAATGGGCAGCCTGCCGCAGGCTATATGGACTATTCGGGCCCGGCAGCAACAACTTTAGGAGAAGCGATGAAGCACGATTTACCGGATGTGATAAATTATGTACGGATACAACTTCCATACGACGAGAGTTTAGTGCGGGCAAACGGTAAAGGATTGCGGGCTGAAGTTACTTATGCAGATGCATCGCTGTTTTCTGTTTTTACCTTCCCTTTAAAATACGGTAGTTCTGCTTCTGCATTACATAATCTTAATGACGTTGTATTAACTGAATCAAAAGCAAAAGAAATATTTGGAACAGGTGATGTTGTAGGGAGGATATTTGAAATTAAAATTGGCGCGGCATTTCAGCCATTCACCGTTTCTGCTGTTTCAAAAGATATTCCCGCAAATTCAACTATTCACTTTGGCATCTTAGGCAATTTTTTATATGCGGAAAAATATGTGAACGGAAGCATTTTTGTCGGGAATGATTTTCATTATATAGATAAGCAAACTTATGTTCAGTTAAAGCCTGGAAGTAATTTATCTAAGGATAAAAGGCAATTGCAAAACTTCCTTGCTACATTTTATCCGGGTTACTTAACTGATTTAAAAAATGGTGGCGCTACCTGGCCTGTGGGTGAGACCCCTGTTAATTTAAAATTGCAACCATTGCTTTCAATACATACTTCTGATATTAACCTGTGGCACGACTTTCCGCACATTGATGTGAAATCTGTTTGGATTCTTCTTGCCATTGCGTCTGGGATTTTGCTTATTGCCTGCATTAATTTTACAACGCTCGCAATAGGAAACTCTGCCGGAAGGAGTAAGGAAATTGGTATAAGAAAAGTTGCCGGAGCAGTTAAGCAACAGCTTATTTTTCAATTTATCACAGAAGCTTTCTTATTGTCAACCGTCTCAGCTTTAATCGGGTTATTATTAGCCGACATCTTATTGCCATATTTTAATGCGTTCGCAGGAAGTGATTTACATATTTCTTTTTCCCTTTGGCCACAGCTATTGATTTTGTTTACAAGCCTTGTAATTGTCGTGGGATTGCTTGCAGGAAGTTATCCATCATTTGTACTTTCTTCATTCAAACCTATTCTTATACTCAAAAATAAAATTCGTGTAGGTGGTTCAAATCTGTTTACCAAATCGCTTGTAACTTTTCAATTTGTTTTATCTATAGTGTTAATTGTTTCAACAATAATTATGCTTCAGCAAACACATTATTTATTAAATAAAAATCCCGGGTTTAATAAAGATAATGTTTTGGTGATTAATGCTTCAGAATCGGATCCTGCTAAAATTTTCCCATTGTTTAAACAATCAATAAGTAGCAATCCTTCAATTGAAAATGTTGCAAGTGCTGCTGCGGGATTAGGGGCCGGGCAAAATTATTTAGGGTATTCTGATAATGGTTTGAATGCTGATATAAATATTATCGACACAAATTATTTAAGTGTGCTGCGTTTAAAATTGATTGCCGGAAAAAATTTCGATGCTGCAAATATGAATGACACCATAAAATCGATTATTATCAACGAAACAATGATGAAGGCATTTGGATGGAATGCTGCAAATGCAATTGGGAAACAGATTAAGAATTTTCAAGGTCAGAATGCTGTTGTAACCGGTGTAGTGAAAAATTTCAGTTATCATTCTTTAGGCGAAGTCGTAAAGAACCAGGCATTCATTACATCAAAAGATAAAGGGTATGTCAATTTTTATGTAAGGCTAAAAGCCGGCAATCCAACCGCTGCTATTGTAGCCATCCAAAGCGAATGGAATAGCTTATTGCCTGGCATTCCCATGAAATATAGTTTTCTTGATGACGATGTAAATAATTATTATAAAGCTGAACAAAAACGGACAAATATAGTTGCATGTGCAAGTGGCATATCTATATTTCTCGCTTGCCTTGGTCTACTGGGATTGGCTGCATTAGCTTCTATCAATCGTATTAAAGAAATAGGTGTAAGGAAAGTCTTAGGCGCATCAATACCTGATATTCTTGTACTACTTTCAAAAGATTTTATAAAATTAATTGTGGTGTCTTTTTTAATTGCCACTCCGGTTGCATGGTATTTCATGAATAGTTGGTTATTGAATTATGCAAATCATATTCACATAAGCTGGACAGCTTTTTTACTGACAGGCATAGCAGCGATAACTATCGCATTTGCAACCATAAGTTTCCAGGCAATAAAAGCAGCAGTATCAAATCCGGTGAAGAGTTTAAGAACAGAGTAAGAATTTAGCTAACGGCCAATGGCGAATACCTATTGGCTCAAAACAAAAAAATATGTTTAAAAATTATTTCAAAACCGCATTCAGAAGTTTAACTCGTAACAGGGATTACACGATTATCAACATTACCGGATTGGCTGTTGGTATTGCCGTTTGTATGATGATCTTTATCATAATACAATACCAAACAAGCTTCGATAATTTTCACTCAAAGAAAGATCGCATCTATCGTGTGTTAACCGAATATCATCATGCAAAGGATGCGAATGTTACTTATGGAAAAGATGTTCCTTTTCCAATGCCTACAGGATTAAAAACGGCTTTCCCTCAAATAGAACAAGTGGCCCCGATTTTTGCAAGCCATGATGATCAATTGCTGATACCTGACGATAACGGAACCACTGTAAAGACTTTTAAAGAAGACAAAGGTGTATTTTTTACATCGCCTTCATTCTTTAAAATGTTTGATTTCCCATTGCTCGCAGGCTCATATGAATCATTAAAAGTACCGAACAATGTATTACTTACAAAAGAGACCGCAGAAAAGTATTTTGGTGACTGGAAAACAGCAACAGGCAAAACCATTAAATTGGAATTAGGCGGCTATATATTCGAGCACGGTACTGAAATATTGAAAGTGTCGGGTATTTTTGCAACCATACCTGCCAATACTGACTTTCAGCTAAAACTTGTTGTGGCTTACGGAACAGGTTCGACCGGAAGCCTTATGGCAACATCTAACGATTGGGAGGATAGAACAAATGCTGGTTTTGGCTGCTATATTATGTTGCCGCCGAATGTTTCTGTTGACAATTTTAATCAGCAGCTAAGGGCATATTCAACAAAGGTTCAAGCGGCTGAAGACAAGGATAGTCACATTATACAACCATTAACGGCGGTGCATTATGATACGCAGACAGGTAATTACAGCAATAAAGCAATTAGCCATGAACTGCTCAATGTATTGTGGCTGATTGCGGCATTCATCCTGCTAATTGCCTGCGTAAATTTTATCAACCTCTCCACCGCGCAAGCATTTAATCGTGCAAAGGAGATTGGTGTAAGAAAAGTTTTGGGGAGCAATAAATCTCAATTGCGAATCCAATTTCTCGTTGAAACATTTTTTATAGTTATAATTGCTGTAATGCTTGCAGCGGGTATTACAATTCTTGCATTGCCGTATGTAAACCAATTTTTAGAGCTTTCGCTTTCATTCAACATAAAAAGTAATCCGGCAGTTATTTTATTTCTTTTAGCTGTAACAATTATTGTAACCGCACTTGCTGGTTTTTATCCTTCTATGGTTTTATCACGCTTCAATCCTGTTAATGCTTTAAAGAGTAAGCTCACAGCAGATACTGTAAAGGGAATTTCATTAAGGAGAGGATTGGTAGTGTTTCAATTCATCATTGCGCAGGCACTCATCATTGGAACACTCATCATTGTACAACAAATGAATTATTTTATGAATCGACCGTTAGGCTTCGATAAAGATGCAATTATAAATGTTCCTTTCCGTGTAGATAGTCTTCGCATCAGCAGGCTGGATTATTTGCAAAATAAGTTATTGCAGCTAAATGGTGTGCAGGCAGTAAGCTTCAGTTCCAACACCCCGGTTGAAGATGGTAATGATACCTGGAGCACATTCAAATTCGACCATGCAACTAAAGAAGCAGACTTTAATGTTATTACCAAGTTCGCCGACACGGGGTATGTGCCGGCTTATAAATTACAACTGGCAGCCGGAAGAAATTTACGGCCCTCTAAAATGACAAGAGAATTTTTAGTGAATGAATCACTCGTTAGAAGTTTAGGATTTAAAAAGCCAGAGGATATATTGAACAAAGAAATAAGCATATGGAGTGATCGAATAAAATGTCCCGTCGTTGGTGTGCTGAAGGATTTTAATGACAGGTCTTTTCGCAATGCTCTTGCACCATTGCTTATTACTACAAACGTGACGATGTATAGCCAGGCAGGAATAAAACTTGAAACAAAAAACATTGCTTCCACTCTGCAATCTGTCAAAACAATATTTGAGCAAACATTTCCGAATTTTGTTTATGAATACAAGTTTTTAGATGACAAAGTTGCAAGCTTTTACAAACAGGAAAACCAGTTATCGCAGTTGTATAAAATTTTTGCAGCCATCGCCATATTCCTTAGCTGTCTTGGGTTGTATGGTTTAGCCTCCTTCATGGCAGTGCAGCGGATAAAAGAAGTTGGTATTCGTAAAGTACTGGGCGCTACTGCAGGTAATATCGTTTATTTGTTTTCAAAAGAATTTATCATACTAATTGCAATTGCGTTTGTTATCGCTTCTCCCGTCGCATGGTGGTTTATGCAAAAATGGTTGCAGGATTATGTTTACAGAATAGATGTAAGTTGGTGGATTTTTATAATCGGCGGAGTTGCTTCAATTGTAATTGCGTTAGCCACAGTGAGCTTCCAGGCAATAAAAGCAGCAATAGCAAATCCGGTAAAAAGTTTACGAACCGAATAAATACTATGATATAACGTAAATGATTACACGCTAAAATAAAAGCTATGTTTAAAAATTATTTCAAATCCGCATGGCGGAACCTGGTAAAGAATAAGATCTATTCATTCATCAACATTGTGGGTTTAGCTACGGGTATGGCGGTAGCAATGATTATTGGTTTATGGATATATGATGAAGTTTCTGCCAATAAAAATTTTACAAATTATGATACCATTTACCAGGTCATGATGAACCAGACATTTGATGGTGTTCGTGGTTCGCAACAAGCCCTGCCTTATCCATTGGGTGAAGAACTTAAAAATAAATTTCCGGATTTCAAAGCTGTAGCCATGTGCGATTGGGGTCAAAGACATTCGTTGGTTTACGGAGAAAAAAAGATTAGCAGGTTCGGCCATTTTATTGGGGAAGATGCAGCTTCCATGTTCTCCCTAAAAATACGGGAAGGAAGCAAAGATCCTTTGCACGATCCTTATTCAATTGTATTAACCAAAGAAACAGCAGGCATTCTTTTCGGCAAAGAAAATGCTATTGGCAAAACAATTAAGCTCGATAATAAAACTGATTTGAAAGTAACGGCGGTTGTAGATAAAGAACCTAAAAACAGTTCTCTTTCTTTTGATTATTTAATTCCTTTCCAGTTGCAGGAAAGTATTTATTCGTGGGTAAAGCAATATCATAAAACAAACTGGGGAAATAATTCATGGCAGGTATTTATACAATTAAATAAGAATGCGAGCCCTGCAAACATCAATGCAAAAATTAAAGATGTTGTTATTTCACATTTTACAGATGAGAATACATTGAAGCATATTAAACCGGAAGTATTTATTCATCCGATGTCGAAATGGAGATTGTATAGCGATTTTGAAAATGGTAAGAACACAGGTGGCTTCATAAAATATGTAAAGATGTTTGGTATTTTAGGTCTTATAGTGTTGCTGATTGCCTGTATCAACTTCATGAATTTAAGCACGGCACGTTCTGAAAAAAGAGCGAAGGAAGTTGGCGTTCGCAAGGCAGTTGGTTCCGGAAGAAAACAGCTTATTAACCAGTTTTTAAGTGAATCGGTGATGATGTCTGCGTTTGCATTTTTATTGGCACTTGGTATAGTGGCTCTTGCTTTGCCTTATTTCAATAAGCTAACGGATAAGGAAATGAGCATGCAGTTGGCTAATCCTGTTTTTTGGCTGATCATGATTTTGTTCACCATTGTTACCGGCTTGCTCGCGGGAAGCTATCCTGCTTTCTATCTTTCTTCTTTCAACCCTGTGCGTGTGCTGAAAGGAAATTTAAAAGCAGGCCAAAGCAGTTCGTTGCCACGCAAAATATTAGTAGTAATTCAATTTGCAAGTTCAGTGGTACTAATGATTGGAACAATCATCGTTTATCAGCAAATACAATACGGAAAGAACAGACCCATTGGATTTAATAATAAAGGATTGATTTCTGTTGATTGGTCTGATGATATCGCCAAACATTTTGAATCGCTTCGCCAGGAACTATTAAGTTCAGGTGCAGCCATTTCGATATGTCAAAGCAATTCATCTCCTTCAGAAATCCAAAGTAATAACAATGGGTGGGAATGGAAAGGAAGTCAGCCTGTTGAAAAATCGGTGATATTCTCAACAATAACTACCACTTACGATTATACAAAAACATTAGGCATAAAATTATTAGCAGGCAGAGATTTTTCAAGAGGTTTTACAGATTCCAATTCAGTTATTTTAAATGAAGCTGCAGTAAAACGTATGAGATTAAAAAATCCTGTGGGTGAACAATTGAAGTGGAATGACAGACCAATGACTGTTGTTGGAGTAATACCTGACATTCAAATGGAATCGCCGTATCGTCCTATTTCGCCCCTTACCATCATATTTAATAAAGACTGGGTAGGCAATGTGGACGTCCGGCTAAACCCGGGCATGTCTGCGTCGAAGGCCATTGCATTAATGAAGCCGATTTTTGACAAATACAATCCTGCTTTTCCATTTGAATACCGTTTCGCCGATGAAGAGTATGCCAAAAAATTTAATTACGAAGAGTTGGTAGGCAACCTCGCTGCAATCATTGCCGTACTGGCAATTTTCATTTCATGCCTTGGCCTATTTGGGCTGGCATCATTCACTGCAGAACAAAGAATTAAAGAAATAGGAGTAAGAAAAGTGCTTGGCGCAAGCGTGTTTAATTTGTGGCAATTGCTTTCGAAAGATTTCCTGGTACTTGTTTTGTTGTCCTGCGCCATCGCCATTCCTGTCGGTTGGTATTTTATGAACGATTGGCTGAAAAATTATCAATATAAGGCCAGCATAAATACCGGGGTTTTTGTTGTAGTGGTGCTGGCAGCAATAGTGATTACATTAATAACAGTGAGCTTCCAGGCGATAAAAGCTGCAATGGCAAACCCGGTGCGATCACTGCGTACGGAGTGAACCGTAGGAGAATTATGACCTGCCGGATGGCGGGATTGAGTTGTAAATAACGTTTAAGATTAGACGAAAAAAAACCGATTATATGTTTAAAAATTATTTCAAAACCGCCTGGCGTAATCTTACAAGAACAATAGGTTATAGTGCACTCAATATTCTTGGCCTCGCGATAGGGATGGCTGTGGCACTGTTGATCGGGCTATGGGTATATTATCAATATTCGTTTGATAAATTTTTGCCGGAACATCAATCGATCTATCGTGTACAACGCAATTTTAATAGTAATGGCGATACCCTTACTTTTCAAACCACTTCGCCCCGGCTGGCTGAAGCGTTACGCAGCCAAAATCCCGAAGTGCAATATGTGGCCCTGAGTGATTGGGGTTCTAACCATGGATTGATTGTAAATGATAAAAAGTTCTATGAAAATGGGATGATTACAGGAACTGATTTTTTCCGGATATTTCAATTTAAGGCAGTCGAAGGAAATTTAAATACCGCATTTAAAGATGCGTACTCTATTGTAATTACTCAATCATTGTCGAAGGCGCTTTTTGGCAATGAAGATCCTGTTAATAAAACGGTTCGTTTTGATAACCAAAATAATTTAAAGGTTACCGCTGTAATAGAAGACGTACCCCGCAATGCTTCAATTGGCTTTAAGTTCGTTGTTCCCTCCACTTATATTGAACAGGCCTACCCGGGCTCTATGGATAAAACTTCGTTTACGAATAACGGTTACCAGGTTTTTGTAAAACTGAAACCCGGAGTTTCGTATGCACAG
>NZ_JBMQQG010000110.1:0-26702 GCF_057362405.1 Ginsengibacter sp. | reverse complement strand
GCCACCTGCCGGGTGGAAAGTGAAAGATCACCAAAACCACCATTTATTTGCCACACCGGTTTATCCTGGTCCGGGCCGGGATTCTGGTAAACCGTAAAGATCGTTACCCTTCTCATACCTTCGATAGTGCCGGGCATTTTGAACTGCTTACTGATCCCGTTCATATCCGTCGCAGGATTAAAATTCAGGGTGGATGTGTGAACCGAATCGGACAAAAAATTTCCTTTTAGCCAAAGCGATTGACGCCCTATCCCACCTGGCGATTGGGCATAAAGGCCACAGGACGATAAAAGGAGAACAAACAACACTGCTTGCATCGTAGATTGCCTATACATTGCATTTATTTTTTAAGATGATAGTAAGTGCTCGGGGGAACAGAACCGGAAGTAAGCCTTTAGATTTTATAAGGTAGTTCATAAATATACGAATCTTTTTTTTATATTTCATTCCCCTTATTTTTTTGATTTACGCTTACGCTGTACAGTCTTCAGACTCTCTGTAACTTTTTGGTGTGGTCAATGGTAGCAGTGTAGTAAACTTATTATGATTTTAAATGAAAAAGATCGTTTCAGGACGAAAGAGGTAAATGACTGTCCGAAGAAGGGAAATTTTTTAGCAAGGGCAAAAGCCGGTTTGTCTTTTATATAAAAAAATAAAAATTGTTAGCCGAAGCTAACGGATCTATTATCGAATTGTTGAAAAATAAAAATCTTTAAACCATAATTCGTGTCCTTTAGATTTGCATTAGGACCAGTGCTTTAAAAGTAGTAACTACCGCTGCCGGTGTTACTTTCCTGATCGTGTTATCAAAAGATTCACCGACAAATAAATTGTTCGAAGGGTCTATACTCACGTCATAAGGAGAAGAAGATCTTGCAAGCCCTGGCCCTACCGTCGAATCACTTTATATCATATTCCTTTTTCAAAAATGCAATCAGCTGCGTGGCACTGTACAGCTCCGGTACCAGGTAATTTTCTGTATAGGCCTTGGTAATAATGCTAAAGTCAAAAGCCTTATTAAAGAGCACCCGCAACCTGTCCGAGTCATTTAACGACGGCAGTGGCTTACCTGTGTATTTCCCTCCCGGCATGTAATAGGTTGTGTCCCCGAAAACGGTCATGTCCGCAAGTTCATCCAGCCGGCTGACAATTTCTTTGAAGTAGGATTCATAATAGGCACCCTGTGCGTAAATGCTGTTGATTTCCGCATCATATTCGGCAAGACTATCACTGGCATGGTCTTTTACTATGAGCCGGTAGTCGCCTGTGTTCTTTAATTGCTGCAGTGTGGCATCACTGCTTTTAAAAGATGCTGACCTATAAAAGTATTTGATAAAGAGGTGGTAAAATCGTTCCCGGTTGTTATTATCCGTCATGGGCGCATGAGCCAGCAATAAAAAACTGTCTATACCTTTTAACTGCTGGTGATCGAACCTGATTACATAGGCCAGCCGCATTGTATCCGTTTCCAGGTCGCTAATAAAGCTGCGGATGTATTCGCCTTCCTTTGAGCGATCGGTAAAATGCTCCCGGACGTTTTCTGCGATGAAGCCCATAGTAACGGCCAGGAATATCATCAGGAATTCAAGGAAATATTCTTTAAAGTGCTTATGCCCTATATGGGGATGATGATGTACTTCCATTAATGGTGACTTTGCAGGCAATTTAGCTATTTATCTGACATGCATACCGCACGAACAAATATTTTAAACTCCCTACATTAGATCGCACCTAAAACGCAACCATTTAATTAATTGCTTGTATAACTCAGTACTGTGGCAGATGTGCAAAGCAAAGAAATCAACAGCTATAATAACTTGTTGCGATTCTTCGGGATGAGCCACACAAAACCAGGAACACAAAGCCTGAAATGCCGGTGCGAAAATTTTCGCATGCCAGTGGCTACCGGTACCGCCTACACGATAAAAAACTCCGGCAAACCTGGTATTATTTTACCAAAATAAAGGAATGTAATATTTATACATGCGTGCCTACCGGTTGGCAAGGTTGCTTTTGCAGGGACATAAAAACCGCCTTCAGCAGGCAAGACTGTAAATACTTTGTCGTGCCCAAAACAAGAACTGAATGGTGGCTGAATAAAATAGATGACAAAATTGTAGATAAAACAAAACTATTCAGAAGATTCGTCTTTTAAATCCTCAAGAATTTGTTCCATAAATTCAAAAGGGCAGGAATATTCTCATTTTTTATTCTCCAGAGATTTTCATGATCAATACCAAAATACTCATGGATAATACGGTTGCGAAAACCTATGATTCTACGCCACTCTATTTCAGGATGTTCGGTTTTAAAATCACCAGGGACTCTGTTAGCTGCCTCACCAATAATTTCGAAATTTCTTACCACAGCATCCACAGTTTTATCATCCTGCATAAAATCATCAAAAGCCATGCCTTTTGTATAGCTGATGACCTTTTGTATTGCATCATAAATATCTTCCAATAAATTTTTTATCTCTCTTTCAGACATAGATCAAATCTGGTTCAATAACCTTAAAATATTTCGGTTTTATTGCTTTACGCGATACAAGGTCTACTTTTTGTTTAAGAATGTGTTCAAGTTCATCGGCAAGGTCAATAAACCGGATACCAATCGGTTCTTCAAATTCTACCATTACATCTATGTCACTCTTGCCGGCAACAGCAGTGTTGCGACTATAAGATCCAAATAATGCAAGAGATGTAAAACCATAGCTTTTTTGCAATGCGGGTTTAGCTTCCTGTAAAATTGAAAGGATATTTTTGTTGTCAATCATGCAATAAAGATAAATATTTATCTCCTTTAACTTTATATTATGGCCAACGTGCAAGCCAAAGAAACAAGAAGCTACAACATGCCCCGCATTAAAGGCAAGAATACAAAGCACTGAAATGCTGGTGCCAAAATTCTTACATGCACTTAGCTACCGGTACCGCCTATACGATAAATGATTACCCTGGAAATTTTTTACCCAACTACTTGTCATACTTTACAACTCACGGCTTCATGGGCGATTTCTATATTGTTCAGTTAAAGAATTTTCCAGGTAGTTACCTCGCGGAATAAAAACTTTCTCCAGTCGCTTCTTCCTGTTGCCGATTATTTGTATATTTAGAAACCATTACCTCAATTGTAGCAATCCCTGTTTAATATCCTTGTCAGTACCAAAACTATTATCTTAAAACAGTCTTATTATGAAACGGCTATTCGTCACCATTCTATGCCTGAATGTATATATTTTACTTCACGCACAGGGAGTCACATTATTGTACAAGAACCCTACGGGCTGGGACAATCCGCTTAGCTGGATACAAATTAATACACCTTCCGGTCAAACGCCCATTCAAAGAGTGCCCACCGCAGACGATGACGTCGTGATCAGTTCTTCGATGTCCGGCATTTCCTCTGTTAATTTTGGGACCGAAGATGACACCCCTCCCAACACTGATTTTAATATAGGCGGAGACGGCCCCAACGGCCCAGGCAGGTGCAGAAGTATGCATATAAGTAATACCCAAATATCTTTCGATAACACTACGCTAGTTGATGCAGCGCCAACGGTAAACGTATATACTTCCAACGGCGGTTTTTTAATAATTGATTCCGGCTCTAATATGCTGCACGGTCATATTCAACTGCACGGCGGCAACCCGGCCATTACAGACCTGCAGATACTACACAGCACTTATGGTGTTTTATTTTCGCATGCCAGTTGGACCAGCATTGGATGGGATTCTGGTGCCCGGCTAAGGCTGGTGGGCAGTAAACTGGGGGGTAATACTTTCGGCGGCGGCGCAGGTGCCCATATTTTTATTGATAGCAGCAACATTGAAACCAATTATTTTACAATAGGTGATAGTTCCATAGCTACACTTACAAACAGTACCATTACCAATAACGGTAATAATGTTTATTTGACATTCTTTATCGGGAAAAATTCAAATTTTGTTTCTGCGAAGGATACTGTTCTCACATTTGCCGTCCTGGGATTCACTACTTCGGGTTCGCAGCTAAACGGAAATGTTGGGGTAGCGAGCGGCATCCCCAGTGACTTTAGTTTTTTGCAGGAAGACCCTGCCTACCCGCTGCCCAATATTATCAACGGCAATCTTTCTATGGGGGAAATTAGTTCATCAATAGGAATAAGCGGTGACCTGAAAATTTCAGGCAATATCTCTGGATTTTCCGATGATGCCTATAATAACCCGATACCCGTGTTGGTTAACGGCGTGAAGGTTTTTAATGTAGCCGGTATCAAAAATTATAGAGGCAGCGCTTTCATTAATAATTGCGTGCAGGATTTTTGTCACTTTAAACTGGAATTTTTCGGAAGCACCAACAGCAATATCTGGTGGAATGGCGGTTTTCCCATTGATACCCTAATTATCAACAAGACCAGCTGCGCAAAGGTTACCTGCGATAGTTCTTTATACGTATCTGGTGCCACAAGAATACAAGGCGGCCAGCTGGAACTGGATCCCGACGATACCATTCTCTACAAATTTGTGTGCACAGGTAACGTGGATATTGCCCAGGGAGGTGGCTTGTTCCTGCGACGAGATGTGGCGGGTGTAGTAGCCAATATGGCGGTAGGTGGAACTTTAGTTGACCATAATTCCGTAACTGATTCTGCTTGTGCGGGCCTTAGCAATCCTTATGGAGGAACTATTACTTTTTATAACGCCCTTCTTCCTGTTACCCTGCTTGACTTTACCGGCAGGTACAGCGATAAAGCGGTTAACCTTAGCTGGAGCACCGAAAGAGAAATCAATACCAAATATTTTACTATAGAAAAGAGTGTTAACCAAATATCGTTTACCCCGTTAACAAATATTACTGCATCGGGCAATGCGCAGACAAATACTTACCAATACATGGATAGGTCTTCATTGAACGGAATTAACTATTACCGGTTAAAAATGGTGGACGCTGATAACAGGTTTACCTATAGCAAAATAATAGTCATTGCTGCGCCTGCGAATAATACCATCCTGGTTTTTCCCAACCCGGTAAAAGATAAATTATTTATCAGGCTGAGCGGTGTAGCCGGTTCAACAGAAATATTGATTACGGATGCAAAAGGAACTGTTATTAAGCAAATACAACTGCTGGCCGGAACTGCGGAGGCTACCATTAGTACAGCGGATTTGCCAGCCGGTGTGTATTCTATTTCCTTTCAAAACGGTAAACAGAAAAGCACGCAGCAGTTTGTTAAACAATAATATTTTCTGGTACCTTTCTCCGTTATCTTACCCGTTGACCTGGTTACTCATCAGGGCTGGTAAGTGTGACCGGTTGTATCCTGAAAACTTTCACATTTCTTCCTTTTTGCCGTGCCGGTATCCATGCCGGACCTTTTTGCACAGCCTGGATGCCGATGCTGGCCAGCAGGGAGCCACCCATGGTGAGGGCCCTTACGTTTGATATATTTCCTGAAGTATCTATTATAAATCGCAGCAGCACGGTGCCATAATCTTTTTCGGTAAGGTGGTCTATCTGTGCCATTATTTGTCTTTGTATGTAACGCGACCATGCGGCTGGGCCACCCGGAAACTGTGCCACCGTGTCTTCCGCGAAGGATACATTGGTATAGTCTTCCGTTGTACTGTCAACCGAAAATAACTGGCCCTTCTTAGTATAGCCCAGCGCATAGAATTTTCGATCTATTACGTCATCTTCCGTTTCCAGCTCCAGTTGCTTACCGGGGTAGTAATAATAGCGCACACTGGTTATGGCAGTGCCTTTGTCAAAAAATGTTGAGTCATCCAGCCGCCCGTCACCATACCTTGTAAGCCACAAGCCGTCCCTATCTCCATTACTATACATACCCTTCGTTTGGATTCCTTCATATTCACCATCAAATTGGCACGGCCCCTGCCGTTTGCTGAGCGTAGCATCTGTATAATGAAAAACACCTGCAGGTTGGTTACCTTTAATGTAATGACAGGTTACGGCATACAGGCTGTCTTTCCATTCGCCGGTTCCGGAGATAGTAGCATCCCCCTGTGGAACCACGTTCATATTCCTGTCAAAATAAAATGTTGTTGAGGTTTGGCCAAAGCCTCCTAAACAAAAATGAAGCAGCAACAAGGTACAGAGGTATTTCATAATAATTTTGGTTAAATTAAAAAATATAAATCAAGACTTACGCTTAGCGGTAAGCGCTGTAATTAATTGTTCCCGTTGTATTTTACGCGTAAGGATAAACGATATTATTTTTTAGACCTCGTTGCCAATAAAGACTGTTGGAACTCGTGACTATGGTAAACATTTATCAAACAAATTGTTACTGCGTATTCGCAACATTTTGAAAAATTCCATTATTCACAGTAAGTTCTACATTGCTTGTTGAATAAAATGCGCCGCTAAATGTTCCACTCAATAGATTATCTGCTGAGACGGTAAGGGTAAATTGACAATTACCAGTGCAGGTATAATTTTCGCCATTCCGTACAAAGTTAAAATTAGTAAAAGTTGCATTGCTGGCATTGTCTTTTGTTAGTGGATGCGACCCCAGCAAGCCTAAAATCATATAATTTGTGTTGCTTACGCCGCCGGAAATTGCATAATTAGTACTTGTAGCACTTCCTCCATAGTTATAAAGTCCTATACCTATAAACTCTGAAGAGCCGGTAGGATCTCCTGAATATTGCACATTTTGCCCATCAGCAACAAAACTCATTGTTGGAACGACCGCTTTAGGAGTAGTTTCTTTTTTCCTGCAACCGATACTGAACATAAACAAACAGGAAAAAACAGCATATAACTTTATCATATTTTTCGATTTTATTGTAAAATAACTCTTCTAACCTTGTTTGATGTGTTATCCAGCACATACATCACACCATTCTTATCTATTGTTATACCGAGTGGATTATCAAGGCTTGCCCCATAGCCAATGCCATCAATTGAAGTTTTATTACCATTTCCCGCAAGGGTAGCTGTAATGCCAGCCTGGTTTATTAATCTAATAGTGCCGTTATTGTTATCTGTTACAATAAGATCGCCGGCCGGGTCTATTATCATCCCAACCGGGAAATTAAAACTTGCGGTGTTTGCCGTTCCATCAGCGGAGCCCGAAATGCCACTGCCTGCAAACGTAGTAACATCGCCAGCCGGAGTAATCTTCCTTATTTTATAATTGCCTTCTTCTGAAACATAAAGGTTTGCATTGGCATCGAGCACAATTGAGAGTGGCTGATTAAAGCTTGCGAGCACACTTGTAGCATCCGCCGCGCCGGAAGCGCCGCTGCCTGCCAATGTGGTTACGGTTCCCCCGGGGGTAATTTTTCGAATCTTATTATTCCCTGCGTCGGCCACATAAATGTTATTATTTCCATCTGTTGCCATGCCAACCGGATGGTTGAAAGTAGCTGCTGTTCCTGTTCCGTCACCGGAACCTGTAGTTCCGTAAATACTCCCTGCCAAGGTACTTACAATACCGGCCGGGGTAATTTTACGAATGTTATTCATTCCAAAATCAGAAACATACAAATTTCCGTCTTTATCAATGGTTATTCCAAAGGGAAGGCTGAAGGTTGCACTGCTTGCGGCACCGTCATTATTACCCTGGACACCGGTGCCGGCAAAGGTGCTCACCGTTCCATCTGTTGAAATCTTTCTTATTTTGTTACTATAAGTGTCTGCCAGGTACAGGCTGCCATTACCGTCACAAACCACTCCCCATATACCGTTAAAATTGGCCGAGGGGCCAGGACCATCTGTTGATCCGGCAGTTCCATCTCCGGCAAGAGTTGTTACATATAAACTTATTACCTGGATGTTATCGGCAGAAGTGGCGGTTTTTCCGCCCACGGTTACACCAATCTTCCCTGACCCGGAAGTACCACTTACCGTTACCTTCAATTGTGTTGGTGAAGCTGATACAACTTCTGAAGGTGTTCCGTTAATGGTTACAATATTATCAATGATAGTTGGGCTAAAATTACTTCCGTTGATAGTTAACTGGTAACCGGTGCCGATTATCCCGGGTGAAAAGCCTGAAATAGCAGGAACACCGGGCGGCGCTGCAGGCGTATCATTTTTTTTACAACTTGTAATAAGGGTAACGCAGAATAGGGATACGATTAATAAGAATAGGCTTTTCATGGTTGTAGTAGCAGATTTAGTTTGGTAAGGTTGCCAAGTGAGCGAATGTATAGAAATCATCTTAACCAATACGCTTAATTGGCTATAAATATTGTGTTAGGTGACTTTACACTATGACCGATTTGCACAAAGGGGAGATAGAAGTAAAAAAACTTGTCCCGTTTTTTGGGATCGCCTCCATTAAAGCCAAAAAAAAGGCGCAATGCCTGAAATGCTGGTGCAAAAGATTTTACAGGCACATGGCTACCGGTACCGCCTACACGATAAAAACTCCCCGGCAAACGCGATATTACTTGCCCCGCCGGCTTGCCGGTTTTGCCAAAATATAAAACTGTAATATTTGTACATGCCCGTCTGCCCATGGCAGGGCTGTTTTCGGCACGGACATAAAAACTTTGTTGTTCCCAAAACATGAACCGAATGGTGCCTGAATAAAATAATGCTCTTATTTTAAATGATTACTTCTTCTTCAACTTCGACTTATCCCATTTGCCTTTACGATTACGCTTGTGATGATAAACGGAAATAATTGTGATCAGTTATCTATTGTCATCAATAAAATAAATCAAATTTTAATGATATTTCTTCAAATGAAGTTCCCTTAATTTTTTGTAGATATTGCGATACCTGTAAGGATTAGCGCATATGGCTGTTATGGCTTCCTGAAGAGCAAGGATAAAATTATCAGCAACAATTATGCTCTTTGCTCACACCAATTAAATACATCTTCATATTCATCAGCAGCAATGGGGTCAAACGAATATTGATACGACATAACTACTTTCTTTTTTTCTTAACGCCTGGAGTCTTTTATTCATTTCAATGGACGAAACTATTTTGCTCACTTTTAAATAATGGTTAACCCGGCTATCTAATTCTGCCTTAAATTCAGCACTGTATTCAACGATAGTTTCTTTTATTTCATCTTCGCGGCGTAAAATGGTGTTCTTGCCTGGGGGGGCGGTTACCATGTTGACCGAAATAACACGGACCTGTCAGGACGATAGGTAATCTTGCGGTAATTCTATTATGAATGTGGCGCCTCCGCCGGGTTTGCCTGTAGCCCTGATAATGCCATTGTGCTTATCTACAATTTTTTTACAAATCGATAATCCAACGCCTGAACCTGCATATTCATGGTAGCTGTGAAGTCTTTTAAAGATCACAAATATATCTTCTGCAAAAGCAGGATCAAATCCAATACCGTTATCGGAAACACTGATCCTGTAATGAACGGAATTATCGAGATTTATTTTTTCCGCGGAAATATGAATGCACGGTACAGCATCTTTTTTCCTGAATTTGATGGCATTGTTCATCAAATTATAAAATAGCTGTCGAATTAAAGCCGGTATCGCACATATTACAGGCAAATCATCAATATTTATAACGGCATTACTTTTTTCTATTTCTATTTCCAGTTCAAGCATGGCTTCCCGTACCAGTTTATTAAGATCGGCGTTTACAAAATCATCTGAGTGTACTGTCTGTCTTGAAAACTGCAGCAGGTCGTTGATCAGCGATTGCATTCTTTGAGAGGAGCCTACAATTTTTTTAAGATACTTTTCCACTTCTGCCTGATTGTCGTGTTTCGATAATATTTTATCGCTGAAAACCATGATCTTTCTGAGGGGTTCCTGCAGATCATGGGAGGCCACATAAGCAAAGCGGTCCAGTTCTTCATTAATAGCCAGCAGATGTGCATTGTTGGCAACAAGCTGTTTGTTTAAAAGTTTTATTTTCTCTTCGGACATTTTACGTTCCTCAATTTCTTTCTGTAAGGATTTGTTTGCGCTTAATAATTTTTTTTCGTGTACTACCAATTGCTGGTTTTTGTGGTACAGTTCTACAAACACACCCACCTTGGCTCGTAATAATTCAGAATTGATTGGTTTATAAATATAATCAACACCGCCCATACGATATCCTTTAAAAATATATTCTTCTTCCTGGTTATGAGCAGTGATAAAAATGATAGGAATTTCTTTTAATTTATCCCGTTCATAAATGATGGTGGCCGTTTCAAAGCCATTAAGATCAGGCATTTGAACGTCCATCAGGATAAGAGAAAAATCATGCTCCTTTAATAAAATTTTAAGAGCGGCCCGGCCGGAGTTGGCCTTAACAATGGTATAATTGTCTTTCTCAAGTAAGGTTTCGATAGAAAAAAGATTATCTTCCCTATCGTCTACCACTAAAATTTTAATACCATCTTTGTTTCCGGCGTCTTTTGTATTAACCATTCCCTCTATTTTTTATATAACCACACTCTCATTAGCGACATTAGCTGATCAATTTTTAAAGGCTTGGTTATATAATCAGAGGCACCTGCTTCCAGGCACTTTTCCCTGTCGCCTTTCATTGCTTTTGCGGTCACTGCAATTATGGGTAGCGAGCTATTCTTATGCTCCCGTCTTATTTTTTGTGTGGTTTCATAACCATCCATTTCGGGCATCATAATATCCATAAGTACAATATCTATCTCATTATTTTCACTCAGGATATTCATAGCTTCTTTGCCGCTTTCTGCTGTAATGGTATTGATGTTAAATCGTTCAAACGCCGTGGTAAGCGCAAAAAGATTACGAACATCAGCATCCACCACCAATACATTTTTATTAGTTAACACATCTTTCTTCGAGCGAAGGTTTTCTATCATTTTTCTTTTTTCGGGAAGAAGATCTTTATGATCCATGTGCAAAAGAACAACGGCTTCTTCGAGTAAAAGATCAAGACAGTTCACATCTTTCAGTAAAATGCGGTTGGCGTATTTTTTCAGCTTTGTTCTTTCTTTTTCGGAAAAGTCTTTTGCAGAATAAATGATGACCGGGGTCATTTCCAGTTTTTTGATAGCATTGATCTCGGTAGTTAATTCAAGACCCGAGATATCAGGTAGCATAAAATCTACAATCAAACAATCATATAAATTAGTCTTGATAAGGTCCAGCGCTTTCCTTCCTGAATTAATAATTTCAATTTCAAGAAGATCGCCATTATGTAAAATTTTGGCGACTTGTGAAGAGTCCAGTTCATTGTCTTCTATTAATAATACCCTTTTTGGCTTGCGGCTGTTGAATTCAACAATATCTGCAAAGAGAACAGTAAGCGCCTCAGTTTTCATAGGCTTTAAATGAAAGCTTCTTGCCCCCCGCTGCATGGCAAGGGAACGGTTTTCTTCACCTGAAATAAGATGAACGGGGATATGCCTGAAATTAATATCGTTTTTAAAGAGATCGAGTATTCTCCAACCGCTGGCGTCGGGTAATTTTACATCGAGCGTTACGGCGATCGGCGTGAATTTATTAACGAGTTCAAACACTTCGCCAAAGTTAGCAGCCACCACCACCTTCAGATCCAACTCGTGTGCTTTCTCGATCATGATCGTGGCAAACCTGACATCATCCTCAACTACCAAGACTACTTTATCGGTGCTGAGCGCATTATTTCTATCATCACCAATTTCATTAATTATTTCATTCAATGCGTTCAGGTCTTTCGCTTCAGCGACCTTAACTGTTGGCACTGATTGAATGGTTACCTTCCCGATGGCTTCTTCCAACTGGTATTCGCCAAGGCTTGTGTGTTTTTCTTTTTTAGCCACTCCGGGATTATAATCAACGGGCAAAAACAAGGTAAAGACACTTCCCATCCCGGCTTCGCTTTCAAGTTCTATGGTACCGCCTAATAATTCTGCAAGGCCGCGGCTGATAGATAATCCCAGTCCTGTACCTCCATATTTACGGCTGGTAGATCCTTCTGCCTGTTGAAAGGCTTCAAAAATAATGTTCTGCTTGTCTTTTGAAATCCCGATACCAGTGTCCTTAATTTCAAACGCAACTACTTTGCGGGCACGATCGAGGCTTTCGTTCCCTTGCTTCCAGTTATGATCGGCTTCATATATTCTTAATCTCACTTCTCCTTTTTCAGTGAATTTGAAGGAATTCGAAAGCAGGTTTTTCAAAATCTGGTTAAGACGCTGTGCGTCAGTTTCCATGCTGCCCGGTAATCTTTCATCCATTTCAATATTGAAACGAAGATTCTTGCTTTCAGAAACATGCTTAAAGGTTGTTTCCACAAACGCAGTGATGGCACTGAATCTTAAATTTACAAAATCAGTAGAGATATACCCGGATTCAATCTTGGAAAGATCAAGAATATCGTTGATAAGCTGGATAAGGTCGTCACCACAGCTATGAATTGTTTTTGCGTAACGCACTTGCTTTTCATTCAGGTTGCCTTCGTGATTTTCGTATAATTGCTGGGCCAGGATTAATAATGAGTTTAATGGCGTGCGCAGTTCATGCGACATATTTGCAAGAAATTCCGATTTATATTTAGATGTTAACTGCAATTGCTCTGCTTTATCTTCCAGTGATCTTCTTGCTTCTTCCACTTCCTTGTTCTTGGCTTCCACCTCTTCTTTTTGCTTGATCATTAACTGAGCCCTGTCTTCAAGTTCTTCATTCGTTCTTCTTAACTCTTCGGCCAGCGATTGGGATTGTTCCAAAAGTCCTTCCGTTCTTGAGTTTGCTTCAATTGTATTGAGCACAATACCGATACTTTCTGTTAACTGACTTAAGAAGTCGAGGTGCGTTTCGCTGAACGTATCGAACGATGCCAGTTCAATGACTGCTTTAATTTGTGTTTCAAATAAAACCGGGAGTACGATTAAATTCACCGGGGATGCTTTGCCTAAACCGGAGCTGATCTTTACATAATTTTTGGGGACATTGGTTAACAATATTCTTTCTTTTTCCATTGCGCATTGCCCTACAAGCCCTTCTCCCAATTTAAATTCTTTGGCTGATTTTACTTCATCACCAAATGCGTACGCTGCAAACAATTTCAGCTTTTGATTTTCTGAATTCTCATTTTGCTCCAGTATATAAAACATCCCCTTCTGAGCCTTCACTACCTGGGCAAGTTCAGAAAGAATGCGCAGGGTTACAGTGTTCAGGTCTTTCTGGCCCTGCAGCATTTGGGTAAACTTGGCGAGGTTCGATTTAAGCCAGTCCTGTTCCTGGTTTCTTAGCGTGGTCTTTTTGAGGTTAATGATCATCTGGTTGATGGTGTCTTTCAATTCTTCCACTTCCCCTTTAGCCTCTACCCTGATCATCTGGGTAAGATCTCCCTTTGTAACGGACGAAGCCACTTCTGAGATGGCACGTACCTGCGTAGTTAAATTTTCTGCTAGCTGGTTAACGTTTTCTGTGAGATTTTTCCAGATACCGGATGCCCCGGGCACACTTGCCTGCCCGCCTAACCGTCCTTCCACACCTACCTCACGGGCGACCGTTGTTACCTGGTCGGCAAACACAGCCAGCGTATCGATCATTTCGTTTATGGTGTCCGTTAGTTGCGCCACCTCACCCTGTGATACAATGGACAATTTTTGTTTCAGGTTTCCTGTGGCAACCGCGGTAACCACTTTTGCGATTCCGCGAACCTGGTTGGTAAGGTTGGAAGCCATCATGTTCACCGAATCTGTAAGGTCTTTCCAGGTGCCCGCTACACCCTGCACCTCCGATTGGCCTCCCAGCTTACCTTCCGTTCCCACTTCCCTTGCGACACGGGTAACTTCGTAAGCGAAGGAGTTGAGCTGATCCACCATTGTATTGATCGTGTTTTTCAGGTCAAAAATTTCTCCCTGTACATTGATAGTTACCTTTTTAGAAAGGTCACCGGAGGCAACGGCTTTTGTTACTTCGGCAATGTTGCGCACCTGTGAAGTAAGGTTACGGGTCATTTGGTTAACCGAGTCTGTAAGATCTTTCCAGGTTCCGGCAACTCCCGGCACAAATGCCTGCCCTCCCAGCGTTCCGTCAGTACCCACTTCTCTGGCCACCCGGGTTACTTCCGATGCAAATGCACGCAACTGATCCACCATCGTATTAAGTGTTTCCTTTAGCTGCAAAATTTCTCCACGAACGTCCACGGTAATTTTTCTTGACATATCACCATTGGCAACAGCGATCGCAACATCTGCAATATTTCTTACCTGCGCTGTAAGGTTACCCGCCATCTGGTTTACAGAGTCCGTAAGATCTTTCCAGGTTCCGGCCACACCGGGAACATTTGCCTGTCCACCCAACTTTCCGTCTGTCCCCACCTCTCTTGCCACACGGGTTACCTCTGATGCAAATGCCCGGAGTTGTTCCACCATGGTATTGATCGTATTTTTTAGTTCAAGGATTTCTCCCTTAACATTCACTTCTATTTTCCGGGACAGATCTCCATTGGCAACAGCCGTGGTCACTTCCGCAATATTTCTTACCTGGGAGGTAAGGTTTGATGCCATTTTATTTACGGAATCCGTCAGATCTTTCCACAAGCCTTCCACTCCGGGAACATCGGCTTGTCCACCGAGCTGCCCTTCGGAACCAACTTCCCTTGCCACACGGGTAACCTCTGAACCAAAAGAGTTCAATTGGTCCACCATGGTATTAATCGTGTTTTTTAATTCCAGTATCTCTCCTTTCACGTCAACGGTTATCTTCCTGGATAGTTCTCCTTTAGCCACAGCTGTGGTGACTTCAGCAATGTTTCTCACCTGGGCCGTAAGGTTAGATGCCATTTGATTTACAGATTCTGTAAGGTCTTTCCATGTTCCGCCAACTCCTTTTACTTTCGCCTGTCCGCCCAACTTGCCTTCCGTACCCACTTCCAACGCCACCCTGGTTACTTCCGAGGCAAAGGAGTTCAGTTGGTCCACCATGGTATTGATGGTCGTCTTTAATTCGAAGATCTCTCCGGCAACATCCACGGTAATCTTTTTTGACAAGTCACCGTTTGCAACTGCAGTTGTAACCTCCGCAATGTTTCGCACCTGTGCTGTAAGGTTGGAACCCATCTGGTTCACAGAATCGGTAAGATCTTTCCATGTTCCACCCACCCCCTGCACTTTTGCCTGTCCGCCAAGCTTACCTTCCGTACCTACTTCCAGGGCAACCCTTGTCACCTCAGAGGCAAAAGAGTTTAACTGGTCCACCATGGTGTTGATGGTATTTTTTAATTCAAGAATTTCTCCCTGTACATCCACCGTAATTTTTCTTGACAGATCGCCTTTGGCCACCGCTGTGGTTACATCAGCAATATTACGAACCTGTGCCGTCAGGTTTGACCCCATTTGGTTCACCGACTCCGTTAAATCTTTCCAAACACCACCAACGCCTTTCACTGTCGCCTGTCCTCCAAGTTTTCCTTCCGATCCCACTTCCCTTGCCACACGGGTTACCTCAGCTGAAAATGAATTCAATTGATCCACCATCGTGTTAATGGTATTTTTTAATTCAAGAATTTCTCCTTTTACGTCTACCGTAATTTTGCGGGACAGGTCTCCCCTTGCAACGGCAGTTGTTACCTCGGCAATGTTACGCACCTGGCCGGTAAGGTTAGATGCCATCTGGTTTACAGAATCCGTAAGATCTTTCCACGTTCCGGCAACACCTTTAACCTCTGCCTGTCCGCCCAGCTTTCCATCGGTGCCTACTTCCCGTGCTACCCGCGTAACCTCAGACGAGAAAGAGTTTAACTGATCCACCATGGTATTGATCGTATCTTTGAGTTCAAGAATTTCTCCCTGTACATCCACCGTAATTTTTTTAGACAGGTCTCCCTTGGCAACGGCTGTTGTTACTTCAGCGATATTACGAACCTGGCCGGTAAGGTTACCTGCCATTTGGTTCACCGAATCTGTAAGATCTTTCCAAACACCGGCAACGCCTTTCACTTTTGCCTGCCCACCCAGGATACCTTCGGAGCCAACTTCCCGTGCAACACGGGTTACCTCCATAGAAAACAGGTTGAGCTGTTTCACCATATCATTTACCTCTTTGGCAATTCTGCCAAACTCTCCCTGTAATAGGTGATCCCCGATTTTCAACGGCATTTCCTGTGAAAGATTTCCTTTTGCAACAGAACTTATAACATGCGCAATTTCGATAGTAGGATGAACCAGATCGGAAATGAGGTTATTAATAGAATCAACACCTGTGCTCCATGAGCCCATTGCAGATCTTGGTAATTCGACCCTGTGACTAAGCTTTCCCTGCTTTCCTATCGTATTGCGGGCGAGTGTTAATTCCCGGAATAATATTTCGTTCAGTGAAATAATTTCATTCAGCGTATCACATATCTTTCCATTTATACCTACCCTGTCAATTGGCATACGTACGCTAAAATCACCATTCTTTACATCATTTAATACCTTCAGTAGCTCTACATTGTTGAATTTCTCTTCAGGCTGAAAAGCATCGGTTTTTAATTTACTTTTTCCGTTTGCTTTTTTTACAGTAGCCATACTTTCTGATGCTTTACCATTTGTCAAGAGGTGGGAAGTAACAGACTTTGGAGAACCGTTAGTGTCCTTTTTCATAGAAATTTCTTAGGTAAATTGATACTATATCAAACCTACAAAAAAATCACTTTTGAAAAGGAATTTTTATTTCTTCTTCGATTTAAAGCAACTTTGATTTAGGAAAAGTCTTAACTAAATTCATATCTTAGTACGGCAATTAATCTAATGAAGGAAAAACGAACCGAATTATTACCGGACAAACCATCCTCTAAATTTATAGTTCTGGGCGAAGATGATATTGACGACCAGGAAATTCTGCAGGAGGTTTTTTTTGAAGCAGATTCATCGCTCCAGTTGCAATTTTTTAATAACGGACGAAAAGTAATTTCACACCTTGAAAGTTCGGAACATGATCTCCCGTGTTTAATTATATTAGATTATAATATGCCTGAATTGAATGGTGCTGAAATATTGAAAATATTATCGCGTGATGAGCGTCTCAGGTCCATTCCCAAAATAATCTGGAGTACCTCGGGTGCCCCGGTCTATAAAAGCATTTGTTTAGAATACGGAGCAAGCGATTACCTTGTAAAACCTTCTAAAATTGATGGGCTGGAAAATATGGTAAAATACATGCTTTCTTTCTGCTGATGAATGCTTGTTATTTTTTTAACATGCCAACAATTAACTATTATTATTTTATCATTTGTAACACTACAAACCTAAAATAAAATGGACGCACAACAATTGTTATGTGAAGAAAGAATTAAGAAAATGGAGGCGGAATTGCGGAATGCCCGTGCCCTGATAAATTACTACAAAAAAGAACATGAAGATTTTATAATGATTGCTTCACATGACCTCGAGGCGCCTCTTAGAAAATTATCAACTTTTGTAGAACGATTAATCTATAAGTTCAGAGAAGTTAAAGAAGATGAAGTTAACACGTATGTTGAGCGTATTCAATCAACGCTGGCCGGCATGCGCAAAATGATTGATAGTCTGTCGTCTTTTTCTTATGCTTCGGAATCAAAACCTGGTTTTACAAAATGTAGTTTGAATGAAATATTGCAAAATGTTTTAAAAGATATTCACCTGGCTATTGGTGAAAATAATGTGACCTTTAGCAGATCTCCACTCCCCGCAATTGAAGGTAATGCCGCCCAGCTAAAAAGCCTATTTGAAAATATTATTCATAACGCAATTAAATTTCGAAAAAAAGACACTCCTTTGCAAATACAAATATCTACTGGTATTATAACTAAGGGGGACGAAAAAGCTTTTGACCTAAACGACAATAAAAAATACCATAAAGTTGAGATTACAGATAACGGCATCGGATTTGATCAGCAACATTCTGAAAAAATATTCCAGCCATTTGTGCGCCTGCACGGTAAGTCAGAATATGAGGGCGATGGATTTGGCCTGGCAGTATGTAAAAAAATTATTGAAAAACATCATGGCTTTATTTATGCAACATCTTCCAAAAATTCCTCTACCCGCTTTACGTTAATTTTCCCGGAGATACTTAATTAAATTATGCTAACATCAAACAAAATAAAGATTTTGGTGGTTGATGATGATGAGGATGATTATTTTATAATCTCTGATTACCTGCGTGAAATTGATGACAATAAATTTATAATTGACTGGTGCAACAATTATCAATCTGCTCTTGAAAAATTCAGGTCAAAAGCATACAACCTATATTTTGTCGATTACCGGTTGGGTAACGAAACGGGTCTTGAGCTGCTCAAAGAAGCCATCAGCCTTCAATGTGATGACCCGATTATTTTATTAACGGGTAAAGGCAATAAGGTAATTGATATAGAAGCAATGAAAAGCGGGGCCACTGATTATCTTGTTAAGTCAGAATTGAATGCCGAAAAGCTGGAAAGATGTATGCGTTACTCACTTGACAGGGCCGCTTATTTAAAAACCATAAAAGAAAGTGAGAAACGAATAAAAACTTTTTTCAGAAGTGGTCCTGACGCAATAATCATTTTTAATGAAAACGGTGAAATTTTAGAGTGGAATCCCCAGGCAGAAACTATTTTTGGATATACTGCCGGGGAAGCCATTGGCAAAATATTATCAGAAACAATTATTCCGCACCAATACCGTGAAGCACATAAAAATGGAATGTTCCATTTTTTACAAACCGGTGTGGGCCCTTTAATTAATAAAACAACCGAATTAACAGCATTACATAAAGAAGGACATGAGTTTTATATAAATATGAGCCTTTCAACTGTAAGAATGCAGGACGAATGGGTTTTTATTGCTTTCCTTTCGGACATTACTGAACGAAAAAAAACGGAGGAAGCATTGATACATAAAGAAGCAGAATTATTACAGGCCAGGCTGTTGGAAGAAAAGAAAAATGAGTTCCTTGCCATTGCCAGTCACGAATTAAAAACACCATTGACTACTTTGAAGGCTTATGCACATATCGCATCTGCTCTCAATGAAGAGAAATGTTCTGAAACAGTGCGGGAATATCTTTTAAAAATTGATCAATATTCAAATAAATTAAATTTTCTTATTAATGAATTATTGGATGTCTCGAGGATTCAGGCAGGAAAATTAACACTGGCCCGGACGGAAGTTGATACAGGTCTTTTCCTCCCGGAAGTTCTTAACGCAATGCAACATATTACCCAAAGCCATGAAATAATTTTAGAAGAAAATGAATCAGCAACAATAAGAATGGATACGCTAAGGCTGGAACAGGTCATTACCAATATTATAGGCAATGCAGTCAAATATTCACCCGGCAAAGAAAAGGTCATAGTAAATTCAATAAAAAGAAATGGTGAAATAATAATGTCTTTCCAGGATTTCGGAATTGGAATTCCCCATGATAAGCTAGATAAAATATTCGAACGTTTTTACAGGGTAGACGAAGAATCAAACAAATTCAGCGGCCTGGGGATAGGTTTATTTGTTTCTTCTGAAATTATTAAACAGCACGGGGGCAAAATCTGGGCAACCCGTAATGAGGAGGAGGGAAGTACTTTTTATCTCACATTGCCCGTTTTATCCTGCTCAGAATAGGCGTTTCCTATCTTTGATTTTATGACGGTTTTTAAGTTGCTCAAATGTAAGGATACTGTTTTTGAAAACTTAAAATCCAGGCTTATTAAAAGTTCAATTAAATGTGCAGGTAAAGTTGAAGAACCATCAAATGAATTAGCCAGGGCAATTAAACTGCTTCAATCCGAATTCATAAAGATTGCTTCCACACTTAGCTTAAACAATGCAAACATAATGGCCTGTATGAAGAAATACGTGCATTAAGAGTTAATTCAGGCAATCCCTTGCAAAATCGCCTAAACGCATACAGCAAGTATGGTTGACCGTTAGTTTGTTTATAATTTCTTTATTGTTTGCATATGGATGGATTAACTCCGGTACCCAAATCCTTTAAAACAAGAAAGATAATTTTAGTGTACCTGTTGCTGTTAGTATTGCTCTTATTGGTTATACTAGGGGCTTATGTAAGCTCACCCTACTCCACCAGGCCCATAATTAATACATCAATACTATTATCCCATACACAATTAATACAATGCCTGCAACAGATGTAATCCATTTTGGCTGAGGCACCGTTTTTTCAATAAGAACAAATATGGCAATAAGGGCTATCCATAACAAATTCATAATACCCGAAAAAAAGAGCAGCACCATTAAAACCCAACAACATCCGAGACAATAGGTTCCGTTTTTTATGCCCATTTGCAGGGCGCCCATCTTTCCTTCTTTCCAGTTGCGGTGAATAAAATTAAGTGGCGTACTGCAATGATGCAGGCATACCTTCTTCCATCGCGTAAACTGAAATATTCCTGCAACTACCAGGATGGTGCCGCCCAGTATTTTACTGTTTGTTTTCATTTCAGCGTTTAACAGCGACACCTGCTGCAGAACCCATTGCAGCACCGTGGCCAGCAAACTAAAACCAGCCCATATTAAAAAATACCCGGCCAGCAAATACCCCGTGTGTACGAAGGGACTTTGCGCCTCCCTTTTTTTACGGTTTACCATGGCAAAAACCAGGATCAGGGGCGTAACCGAAGGCGTCATCATGGCAATCATCATCACCAGCCACATTACGAACAATAAAACAAAATCGGTTATCGTCCAATATTGCGTCATCGGCATGGCAAAGAAAGCCGCGTTCATATTCATCACTGCCATTTGCCTGTATAAATAAATAATGTACAGCCACGACAAAGCTGAAATGATTACAAGACCAATAATAGTAATGAACCGATCTTTTTTAAGAAGATTTTCCAATGGGCCATTTTTATAATCTATCAATCCGGGAATATCATTTGCATCAGGCTATGCAGCCTTCATTGGCATAAGTGGCAATACTTGAATGGCAATTTTTCTTTTCATGCTTAAGCGAAAAACCCTTTGCCTGCCAATGCCAGTTAACGCTGCCGACAGTGCCGCGTTTAAATACAATACCGTTGGGTAATAATAACTCACCTTCAAATGGATTGCCCGTTACGGGATTCCTGATGTGTTCCGCCTTTGCTTCACCGGCGCCTTCTACGGTAAACCAGCCGTCGTAAGGGTGATAATGAAAGTCAATCTTTGCCAGCGTGGTGGGCAGGGTGCTTTTAAAAGTAGACGGGAATATTGCGAATACGCCGCCGCCGTGCTTACCGCTGGTGATGGCTTCAATAGCCTTCACCTGCTCTTCAGTGGCGCTGTTATTTACATACAGGGCGCCCACTCCATCGCCCATGTGAATGGCTTTTGGCCACCACAATCCCCAGGCAAAAACAACCCCGTCCAGTGAGATCGTATCAAAATGGCCTTTGCGGACGTGGTAGGCTACGAACGCTTCGCAGTTGCCGTAGGTGGGTAGCGCATTAAAGTTGCACGGACATCCATAATCGCAGTTACAGCTTTGCAGGTATTCTGCTTCCAATCTCCATTGTGGTGATGAATTGCCTGGCATAAACCCTGATTTTAAAATTCGAAAATTGTATTACCAAATGTAAAATATTATTGGAAAAATACAAGGCCCGAAATGGGCAACGGTCTTCTTTTTTTAACCGTTAACTTTATGCCATGGCAAATGTGCATGGTAAAGAAATTCGCAGTTATAATAACTTGTCCGCCGTGGCGGATGAGCCGCATTAAAAGCAAGAATACAAAGCCGGAAATGCTGGTGCGAAAGTTTTTACATGCCCATGGCTACCGGTACCCGGCCACTCGATAAAAAACTCCCCGGCAAACCCGGTATCTATTTTTCAAAATATAAAAGGGATAATTCAACTGAATTAATTTTTATAAAACTATTATCACGCTATTTATAAGTGATTTTGCTTATAATTATCAAATATAAGCAAATATGCTTATATTTGATACAATGAACCATGGAATAATATCCGGTGATATCATAGCATCTACCAGCCTGAGCATGGAAGAAAAAGAGCTGTTGATGCAGCAGATACAAAAGCTTTTGAAAGAACTGGATAAGAAATTTAGCGTATTTGGACGCATTGTAAAGGGAGACCAAGTAGAATGCTATATACCCGATGCCCGCCAGTCTTTGCGGATTGCGTTAATTTTGAAATGCTTTGTAAAAAGTAAAACGTCAGGCCCATATGTGGCGGCGCCCGGAAAACCAAACCGGTCAACCGCCAATAAATACTTCCGGATCTATGGCATAAGAGTGGCAATTGCAATCGGGCAAATGGATAAAGTGGACAGGGCAAAAGGCATACTGGACGGGGAAGCCATTTACCTCGCAGGAAGGGCAATAGATGAGCAACATACTGCCAATAAAGACAGGATCGTTATAAAGAGTACGATGATATTCATTAGCCCTGATGAAAAGTGGCAGGGCGAATTTGAAGTGCTGGTGTCACTTATAGATATTTTGATTTCGAAGTGTACCGCCAGGCAAAGTGAGATACTCGTCGAAAGGTTAAAAGGTAACACTGAAGAAGCCATTGCAAAAAAACTGAAAGTGAGCCAATCAGCCATTAATCAAAATTCTAATGCTGCAGGATGGCCGGGAATAGAAAAAGCCATTAACCGATTTGAAAAAATAATTCACGAATGAAAGAATTTGAAACATTATTGCTTGGCCAATATATCGCTGTCATACTCTCCAATTATATATTCATTCCAAACCAGCGGCTTCAAAATTCGTTACCATCGCAGGAATGGCGCTTCAGGAAACGAAATTACTGGAGACCCATAATCTTCCTGATGTTTTCAGCTATTCTATCTCCAACATCACATTTCATCCTGTATTCAACAGGTCTCAGTGTCCTGATGCTCCTGCTTATTTATTTGCTGGAGACAAAAAAGAAAAATGTTTATTACATCTTCAGCCAGGTACTGCAAACAGGTATTATAACTGCGGCGGTCTGGATATTTACAAACGCAGGAAACTATGTGGATCTCGCAGTGGTCAAAAGCGAGATATACAATACCAAAATCCTGGTGTACATATTGTCTTATTTAATTTGCCTCGGTCCGACGAACCTGTTTATTAAATTTTTATTCAGGTTCTACAAATTTGCACCTGGCGCCTTAAGCAATGACAGCCTGTTGAAAGCAGGGCGGTTTATCGGTAATATAGAAAGAACGATGATCCTGTCTTTTGTGCTTTTAGGTCAGTATTCGGCGATCGGGTTTCTTGTTGCCGCCAAATCAATCTTAAGGCTGAGAGATGAACAAAAACTAAGCGAGTACATCTTAACTGGCACTTTTTTAAGTGTCGGGATAGCCATCATGGCCGGGATAATAGCAAACACAATTGCTTCCCATCTTTAACACATTTTGAATTTTCCATGAGGCTTTTATGTATTTATAAGCGAATTAACTTATAAAAGCGATTTATAAGCAAGTGCACTTATAGGGAGAGACTGCCATTGGCCTGGCGGTAAAGGCAAGAAAACAAATCCTGAAATCCGGTGGGCAGATTTTACATGTCCACAGTTACCGGTGAAAAGAACCGGTTTCAATCTATACTAATTTCAGGTTTCTTTTGATCAACTCTGCATTTAGAAAATCAAGTTCTTCAATTATTATAAAGTCTGATTCCTTCGAATTTGCTTCCGCAATTTTGATGGTACCGTCGGGAAACTCCAAATAGCATTGATAGGATGGCAGGTCATCAGAATTGATCATAAAAGGAAGGCCCTGGGAATGCTTTTCCTTTCTTAAGGATTTGATCTTATTTAAAACGGATTTATTATTTATTATAGCCGTCATTATTTAGTTCCGGGATTAAAGCCCAATTTAATACAAAAAATGCTTTTCAATATGCTTACCGTATCTGTAATAAAAAAGGCCGTCTTTCGACGGCCCCCGCGAATTACGGTTTCTGAGGTTTAACTCACTGTAATATTACCAGTATAAATACTGGAAGCGATATTGCGGCCATCGGCTGCAATGAACCCGATATAGGTTTCTACAGAAAGACCTGAGAAAGTCGCCAGGTTGAGCTCACCGGTAAGCTCACTGCGCATTCCGCCCGCGGTAGTATAAACAGCCTGTTTTAGGGCCGGGCTATAGGCTACCAGAACAGCCTGGTCAGTAGCTTTTGCAATGCCTACACCGCTGTTATCGGTCCAGCTGAAAGTAACTAAACTTCCTGCACCCGAGGTAACGGCAGGCGCAAGTGCATTGGGCAAGTCGCCCCTGCTTACCAACACAAGTGAGTAATCCACAGCAAAAGTTGGATACACACCCGTTACGGCATTTTTAATGCAGTAGGCAAAAGCGTTGTTCATACCTGTCATTTTGATTGCAAAATCGCGGAAAGTGATGTTCAGTAAACCTGCCATAGGCTGTAAAAAACCCATGACTAAAGCGAACTTAAGCTGTTGCGCCAGCTGCTTGTCAGATGGGGTAAAGTTTCGGCGGGTGCCCTGGCTGCGCATATAGTCTATGCCTTTCCAGTTTCCGCCTATTACGTTACCCACTTTTCCGGAGAAGCCTCCGAGGATACCTTTGTTTATGGTTCCCATAAGATGTAAATTTTATAAATGAAAAAAATAAAATACCATGCTTCGTGACCTGCTTGCAAATTGTGTATACGCTCATGAAGCGATAATGTAACGGGTAATATTTCAGTGTCATTGTATAAAAATTCCAAACGCCGCATGGATACCCTGTTTTTAAGAAATGCTACGCGATAGCTGTATCAAAAAAAGTAATCATTACCCATTAATTCCCCTGATGGTAACATCCCATCCTTCGTTACAGGAAAATCACCTACGCGTTATTTTCATTTTCGGGTAGTCATACCAGTTAGTTATCCAAAAATAGTTTTTATAGTACCCTTAGATTTTTAGACCTGCCTGCCTGAATGGTTAGCTGAAGAATTATAAAGGAAAAATTGAATTAAAAATAGTGGGACCAAATTCTCTTAAGACCAGCACTAATGTTTCATCAACACTAATTGCTTTGGTAAAATTCAGGCTGGATTCAAATTCAGTAGTTTTTTTCTTATCCGGGTGAAAGCTGTTTAATTTTAGAATAATAGCAGCTTTAAAGCGGCCGATATCATTACAATAGCTCGTTAAGAGTTCATGCCGGTACCTCACGAGATAAGCCTCCATATACACTTTTGATTTCTCAAAACATACCCCGTCAAATTTTTCTTCAAAGAATTTATCTAATGGCTGGGTAAAGGTCTTAAGTCCTATAGGAATCGAAAAACCATCTGTTTTTACGTTGAAGAAATTTACATCAGCAATTCCTTTAGTTATTATTCCAATTCCCACCGGGTATAAGTAATGATTAAGATGCGTATTATTAACCGGAATGGAAACTACATTATCTTTTAACAGGTATAATAAAGCGATGCTGATGCAGCCATATATGATACAATTAAGTACCAGCAACCAGTCAACAACAATAAGAAAAAAATAGTTATGGAATTTATCGCTGGAGTATATGCGGAAATACGAAATAAGGCAGGCGGAAATAAAGGCGGCAAAATACGAAGTAATGTATTCCTCCATTTTACACTGTTATATTTTGGCAATATCCGGCACTAATAACCATAAATAGATTCCAGCCCGGAATTTTTCACGTTGTCCCCTATTGAATAATCGGTATCAACTCTCTTTACGAGGTGTGCTTCGGATAATTTTTCTAACTGCTCTTTTACCACAGAAGAGGTAGAGCGTATTCTAAATGCTATTTCATCAACTCCAATAGGTTTGTTCAACTTCTGCAACACGTTTAAGATGGCTTTCGTGAGATCCATAAGTACTATTCTTTAAATTTTAAAAATGGTTTCTTAGGGCTAAAATATAGATTTTCTTTTTCTCATCATATTGTCGGCTTCGTTCATGACGTAAATAGGGTATTGGTACGCTAAATATGCGTACTACAACTACAAAATATGAATATCTATAGTTATCCAATGAAGAAAATATTGCAGTCAAAATAGATGCGCTCCCAGGCTGCAAAATAAAATCAGCTGTTCCATTGTACGAAGCTAACCGGCTCTTAATAATGAAACATCAATACGTGTTGGAATATTAAAATTTATTTCATTCATATTCCAACACGTTGCTATATCTACCGGACGTGGGTAGGTTTTATATGGGTCATTTGGCCGAACGGTCAGGTCCAGGTCGGCAAAACCTGTTACGGCGGTTCAAATCCGCCCGTGATCTCTGCAGGTTGCTGAACAGCTGCGAAAAACGAATAATAATTTAACCGCGTATTGCCCCGGGCTTCCGGAAGATCGCCGGAGTTTCATTGACCCGGGCGCGGCATTCCTTAGAGCTCTTTAACCATTGTGATATTTAAAAAAGACCGGGCCAGTTTTAAACCTTCTATTGAGCAGCTCTGTTCTGGTAAATATATCTGCATAACCGGCACTGTAAAATTATATAACAACAACTCCGAAATTATTGTAACCAGCGTTGGTGATATTATTATACAATAGCAGCACGAAAGATCATTTAAATGAATTTGAAATCGCTCAGTCCAAATCTTTTAAAACAAGAAAGGTAATTTTCGTGTACCTGTTGCTGTTAGTATTGCTCTTATTGGTTTTACCAAGGGCTTATGTAATATGGAAAAGAATCGTACATCATTAAAACCATAACCATTCCGCGGTCCCACGAAGTCGCAAGGGCCCGTCACGGCCCCCACACATGTTGTCCAACCGGGCACGAGCCTCATCGAGGCGCCCACAGACCTAGTCGGGTCCTCCGTGGCCGGACCGGAGGAGGCATACAGACTGACGAGGCTCGACACGATGCGCGTCTTCCTCAGTAGGTGACCTCCCGCCTCCACCCCG
>NZ_JBMQQG010000109.1:0-6157 GCF_057362405.1 Ginsengibacter sp. | reverse complement strand
TTATCTCTTATGTCTAAGGGCAGAATTTCCAGGTTATTGGTGGCGTTAGTAAGTGCCAGTAAATGCTGGTACTTACTATTATTGTTGATATCTGTTGAAGAAACTTTTACGTCAAAATCCTCTTCAAGGAATATTTTGGTAACGTAGCTACCGATAAATCCGGAACCCCCGATTATGCCTCCTGTTTGCATGATTTTTTTTTACCTGAGATAACATTGCTTAACAAAAACGAAAAAATTTATCTAAGAATATTCTATTTCTGTTACGCCTGGATAGAACCTTTCTGGTGTTCTTTCCAATGGCGATTGAAATATAACTATTCAGCACACTTTACTAATTTGAAACGACCAGGTTTTCGATCGGGGAAATATCCGGAATCACGTCATCATCATACTCTCCCGTAAGAGCATATTTCCCAAATATTAATAAACCAACAGAAGCCACCGGGGTAATGACGAGCATCATAATCAATCCAAAAATTAAATCGTCTTGTTTGCCGGACATGATGTTGGGCAGGCCCAAATGAAAAACACCAAAATAAGCCGTCACCAATCCCAATGCTACCCACGTTATGCCCATTCCTCTTTTTAGTTTATTGATTTTAAAAGAAAGCGCAGTGATCACCAAAGGCATTTGTATTTTGTTTTCTTTAAGGTAGAGTAATCCAATAACAAGGGAAACGCTCATCACCACAATTGGATAAGCCAGGCCGGCTAAATAGTAATCTGTAGTATGGCGCGCATTCGCTTTTTCTATCAGGTAAGTTGCGATAAGCGGCGCCATTCCGCCAAATATACCATAGCCAATGTGATAAGGCAGTGACAAGGAAGAATACCTTATTTTTAAAGGAAACATTTCTACAAGGTAGGCGGCCAGCGGGCCGTACGACATTGCAGAAATAATCATTAATACGAAAACCAAAAAAATAAGTTTCCATTTATCACGTGCGGTAACGATGAAAGTTTTTAATATTTCTGTTTTTACTTTTGTGCCGGCTAATATTGTTTCTTTCTTCGCTTCCTCTAACATAGTTCCATCAGTGTAAAAGTGCCGGGTAGTGGTAGCAATAATTGATTGACCTGCCGGAAATATTTGTTTTGTTACGTCAATTTGGGGTGCGGTCTTATTTTCTGTTTTATATTGAAGATTCGTAACCTGGTACATTTGCTGAAAGACCGGGCGAAAAAATAAGATACCCAGCAACATGCTCAGGAGTAGCAAATATTTGCGGCCAAACTTATCTGACAGCCAGGCGAAAAATACAACAAAAGGAAGCCCCAACACTGTTCCTGTTACTACGATAGAATTTGACTGGTCGTAGTCAACAAACATAGTCCTGATTAAAAAACTTTGGGCATAAAAAATAGAACTCCAACTGATAACGCCTACTCCAATCGTTAAGCCGAATAGCGCCAAAAGCACCACTTTTAAATTGGCCTTATTTCCAAAAGATTCTTTAAGCGGATTTTTGGATGTTTTGCCTTCCGCTTTGGCCCTTGCATACAGCGGCGACTCCGACATATTTTTCCTTACGTAAACTGATATTATTACTAAGAACACAGATATTAAAAACGGAATACGCCAACCCCAGCTTTCCCATGCAGCGGTTTGCATAAAGCTTTTGGTTAGTAAAATAACTCCTATAGAAAATACGAATGCTATCCCGGAAGAAGTTTGAATCCATGAGGTCCAAAATCCCCGTTTCTTTTCAGGGGAGTGCTCCGCCACAAACGTAGCCGCGCCGCCATATTCGCCGCCTATCGCTAATCCCTGGAAGATTCTTAAAACGAGGATGATAATGGGCGCAGCAAATCCAATGGTTTCATAACCGGGTATTAAACCGATGGCAAATGTTGAACCACCCATCAAAACCAGCGTGACCATGAAGGTGTATTTTCTGCCAATCAAATCACCGAGGCGCCCAAAGAACAAAGCACCAAATGGCCGCACCACAAGCCCTGCAGCAAAAGTGGCCAGCGTAGCAAGAAATGCAGCAGTTGCATTTCCTTTTGGAAAAAATTCGGTAGAAATAATGGTAGCTAAGGTTCCGAAAATATAAAAATCGTACCACTCAATAAGTGTTCCTACAGAAGACGCTGCAATGATGGGAACCAGGCTCCTGGTTTTTATATTTCTTATTACGGCAGTCATTTTGATAATTAAATCTAATTCGTTTGACCGGGTTATTAATATTTCTTTTTCCAACTGAGTATGATCTGGGTTACCAGCAAAGGAATGGTCCAGCAAAACCATATAATCGTAGGTCCTCTTTCTTCAAATTTTGGCATGAGTTTAATCGCGATTGCCGAATCATTCAAAAAACGAAATGTAACAAAGGCAAATGTTACCACGTAGCTTCTGATCATCCATTCCCTGTGTTGCGAAATGCGTCTACGCATTACTGATATATATGCCATTGATGCGGTTATAATCCATGCAAAGGCCAAACCCTCGAGGCTAAAAGCCCAGGCAAAGTTTACCTGGATACCACTAGTCCAGGCAAGATAGGTTGCGCAGGATGCTGCAATTGCGATAGCAATTAAATAAACCCGGCCCATCAGCCTGTGTATCGGCCGGTACTTGTCTCTAATGACTTTTGAAAACTGAAAAGGTCCGATTACCAAAGCAATAAGCCCTCCTGAAATATGACCGATTAATCCCCACTTGTAGTTCCAGTACCTGCCAAATGTTTCCTGGTTAAACGTGAAATAGGGGATAGCATTTTTAATTATAAATTTTACTGCCAGCACTGCTAACAATAGCACTGTTGCATATTTCAGATACGGTTTCGGTTTATAGAGTGAAATAACTTTTGATTGTGCCATGAGTTCAATTTTTAAATGAAATACTTGACGCGACTATCTCGCCCTATGGGCTTCCATATCTATCTCAATCAATTGGCCTTCTACCGCGAGTCCTTTCACTTCGAGCCAGGTGCCGGTGGGAAACTGTTTTTTATAAATTGAGTTGCGGTAACCCAATACTTTTTCAAACTCCTTCATATCGGTTGTATAAATATTTTCTGCAAATACATCGTCAAAGGTGTAACCGTAATGCTGCAGAATTTTTTGTAAATCGCTATAGCAATTTTTCATTTGCTGCTCCATATTACCGGGAGCTACAATAACTCCTAAGTCATCCATACTTACCGCTCCGGAAATCTTAAGGTTGTCACCAATTTTTACAGCATGGGTATAACCATATTCTTTTTCGAGTGAGGGTCTCAGGTTAAAATATTCAGGAGTGTCTGTTTGCGCAACCTTTGGTTCGCCTTGTATTGTTGCTGTAGAATTATCCGGATTATTGCAACTACTCAAAAGTGAAATGCAAACGAAGAGACTGGATACAAAAAGGGAAATCTTTCTCATTTTTTTTTTGATGATTTATAATTGAGGGCCTGATGTTGGATAATTTTCAAATCAATTATGGGCCGCGACTAAAGATCAAAAAAGACCCATTGTCAATGAGACAACTTTGGCAATGGGATCTTTAGAAAAGCCACACACAAAAACCATTTTAGGCTTAGTAGCCCGGAAGAAAAAAAATTCTATAGTATTAAAACTTAATTCTTATTGCATTTTAGAAAAATCGCCGTAGATATACTCCCTGACTATTTTGCCATCCTTACTAAATTCATCAAATACCACCATAGGGGTGCTTATTACCTTTCCCGTTTTCTTTGACTTTACAGAGAAATTCCACCATGATTGTACAATCATCGCATCACCTTTCACGTAATGCAGGTAGTCCGGATAACCCACCGGGGTTTGTTTGATGTCATCGAACTTCTCAAAATCGCCCATCCACATTTTCATGGCATCAGCAATTGGAATAAATTTTTCCATTCCTGACGCCCACCACTTTGCGGTATCTGAATAGATTGTTTTTAGGGATGCCCAATCCTGGGCTAAATACCCTTTTGTGGCATTATTCACTACATCAATGTAAGGATGCTTGATGTAAATGGTGCCGTTCTCTTCCTGTTGGGAAAAAGCAGCTAATCCAATCAGGAACAAGCCGAGCGTTACGATAATTCTTTTCATGTTTGTTGTTTAATTTAAAGTTTAATAATAATGATGAAGTCGTTTAATTATATTTTAAGTGTACTGCGACCGTAGTAGTGACTTAACTAAACAAGAGTCTGCTATCTATTGCTGCAACTATTCTGCGCTGTTATAAAATTCAATTTTTGGTGCACTGATGACTCCGGCATCGGTCATAATTTTATTCAGTGCAGGATCGTTCATTCTTGCTTTTGCCTTCGCCATATCGCTTATGTCGAAAACGATGTGCACCAAATTGGAATCGTTTAAGCCGCGAGCCAACGCCACATCTACGAGGCCATAAGTAGCCCTGGTGGCAGTACCTTCTGCGTCAAAAACTTTAAGCCATGCATCAAAGTCTTTTACTTTATGCGTAACGAGAACCCATTGTTTTTCTTTGGAGTCAGGATTGAACCTGATTATATGAAATAAATTGAACTGAGGTTTTGAAATAACCCCGGCTTTATCCATTGCCTCTTTGAGTTTTGGATCAGCTGCAAATGTCATCGCTCTTGCCGTATCAGCAACTTTTAATGCAATGAGAATATTATTGGAATCGTTCAGGCTGCGGCCGACAGCAATGTCTTCCAGCCCATGAGCTTTGCGGTTTATACTATCTGCATCAAAAAATGGCCTCCACTTTCCGTAATCTTTTACAGTGTGGGTAATTTCAACAACATCAAAAGGAGTGAAAACTGCAGCAGCCGGGGGCGCAGTAGTGCTGCTTGCAGATGTAGAATCGGCCATTGCTGATGCATCATCTTTCTTTTCGTTGCCATTGTTGCAGGCAAAAAATACAAAAGAAATACTTAGTGCAAGTAAAGGTTTAAAAAACTTTCTCATTTTTAGTTTTTGATTATTGATGATGAAATAATTCTCGTAGAAAATCATACTATTGGAGTAATCCATATTTAAACAACCCATTTGATAGGTCACTTCTTCTCGAACTGCTGCATCAACCGGGTAAAATCGGCAACCGTCAAATGCTCTATTATCTTTCCATTTTCAATAGTATCAATTGATATACCGGTAAGCCTGATTGAATTCCCCGAAGGTGACATACCATAGAATGTTGCAGTGTGGGTGCCGGTACATGTCCAATGCGTAGCTACCTTGTTGCCCTCAACAATCTGTTCTTTTATGTTCATCACTAAATCGGGACATGCAGATAAGAAGGCCCCGTCAAAATCCAGCCACATTTCCCTGCACAAACTGCCGTCCATGGTGTGATTGATAAGATCAGTAGCTATGAAATCTTCAAACGATTTCTCTAAATCTTTGCGATTATAACTCTCATAGAAGCAGCTCGCAATCGCTTTAAGCTCCGAAAAAGGACTCATAATTAATATGTTTTGAGTTTTACAAAGTATATTAATCGGGTTCGTGGTACCAGGGATCAATTTCCGGCCTTCCTGTTGCGCCGCACATCCTTTTACAAATGGTCAATACCCCTCTTTCTATGATAAACTTATATTGATTAATCAACGGATTACGGTGACCTGGGACGAACGAGGTTCATAATTGTCCGAATAAGGATTCTATTTACCCGGTGAGAAGATTGGGCAATGATAACCGGATAGAAACGCACCGGTACTTCGGGCGTGTAATTTCGTCAGGCAACTTTATCCATTTTAAAATCGAAGAAAATGCTGGTGCCATTTATTGTTTCCTCCCTCATGGAGCCGCCCAACTGCCGGGTGAGAAGCGATACTAACTGGCCACCGAAACCGGTTCCGGTTATTTTCCCCGATTTGCCGACGCCATTATCAGAAACTTCCAGGTGCAACCCACCATCCTTACTTTTTTCGAGTTTGATGAGCACCTTGCCATTGCTGCCTTGTGGAAAAGCATATTTAAGCGTATTGGTGATTAGTTCATTCACAATTAGTCCGAGGGGTACCGCGGTATCGATATCGAGATCCAGTTTTTCCATGGCGCATTCTATGCGTACTTTTTTGTCGGCGCCAAATGTATCCAGGATGCTTTCGCTGAGATTCAGGAAATAGTCCTTCATTTCTATTGCCCCCGGATTACTTCCCTGATACAATTTTTGATGGACGATTCCTATGGATTGTACCCGGTTTTGACTTTCCTGCATCGCATCCCTGGTGTTG
>NZ_JBMQQG010000108.1:0-18070 GCF_057362405.1 Ginsengibacter sp. | reverse complement strand
TAAGCGAACAGGATAAAAGTAAAACAATAAAGGACTTATCAGTTGTATCTATAAACTGAAGGAGATAGCTTTGCATAAACCTCAAAATAATAAACTCTTTTAACCTAACAAATCCTTCCTCAACCTTTGACCTAATAAAAATCCATTTCCTGAATTACAGAAAATGGATATCTAAGGAATTATCGGGATGACCCCGGTTAATTTTGCTGTTTTACGATGTAAACAAAATTGGTTAATGGCAATTGAATCAAAAGTGATTTTGCACTGGACGAATTACTTTCCCCACACCCATTTTAAAAAATCGGGAAAAGCCTTTGCCCATGTGCCAACGTCGTGTTTGCCGTCATTCAATTCGAGGTAGCGGATATCTTTTTCGGCATCATAACCTTTCTTAACGAGTTCGTCAATTAAAGAGAGGGTATCGTCAATAGAATCAATAATACCATTCTTATTTCTGTCGGCTGTTTCGTCTTTAGTGCCAGTTTCAAAAAAGAATTTGAGCCATGGGTAATAACCTCCATTTCTAATTTGCAGGTGCATGATCCTGTCACTATCTTCATCAAAAGATGGATCATTTTGGCTTACAAGCCGCCACCAAAAAGAACCGCTAAATACGCCGACATTTTTAAATTCAGTTGCATGATTCCATACAATATCAAGAGCGCTCAAACCTCCTAACGAAAAACCGCAGAAGGATTTTTCCTTAAATGAAGGAAGTGCATAATTTGTTCTTATAAAAGGAATCAATTCGTCGAAAACAAATCGCTGGTACGAAGCTGCTTTTGTTCCTCTTCCGTTATAATCCAGGTATTTCGCGGTGCCATATTCATTTTTGCGATCGATACCACAACCAATCCCCACGCAGAAAATTGGTTCAATTTCATTTGCTGAATAAAGACGTGAAAGTATCTTTTCAAATTTCATTATTTCAAGGTCTTGTCCGTCATTAATTAACAATAGGTTCATTTTACCAGGAGCGATTTGAACAGAAGGAAAATAAATGCTCAAGATAACGTCCCTTTTCAAAAGAGTTGAATTCAGCGTGTGTGTTTCAGCAGTTATGAGCGTGGTTTTTTTGGTATGCATATGTGGCCAAAAATAAATAAAATAGATTTCAAAAATATAAAATACAAAGCTGGTTTCTTGTTCGGCGAGTTAATTTTCCTAAATTGAGATTGAAAATAATATTGCAAAAATTCCGGCATCGGCTACAACAAATTCTATTATTCAAAAATTTACTCATGAAAAAAATTGGCATTTTATTCGGCAAGGAAAGAAGTTTTCCCGAAGCTTTTGTTGAAAGAATAAACAGTAAAAATATAGACGGAATAACAGCCGAACCTGTGCATATAAATAAGGTTATGCAGGGTGAAAGCAGTGGTTATGCCGTTATCGTAGATCGCATATCGCAGGATATTCCATTCTACCGGGCCTTTTTAAAAAATGCTGCACTTTGCGGAACCGCAGTTATTAATAATCCCTTTTGGTGGAGTGCAGACGAAAAGTTTTTTAATAATTGCCTGGCTACAAAAATAGGTGTGCCGGTGCCTAAAACGGTAATTCTTCCATCTAAAAGTTTGCCTGCAGATACGACCGATCAATCATTTACTAACCTTGCGTACCCGTTAGACTGGGAAAGCATTTTTAGTTACATCGGCTTTCCGGCCTACATGAAACCGCATGCCGGTGGCGGCTGGAAGAATGTATATAAAGTAACCGACCCGCAGGATCTCTTTAATAAGCATGCTGAAACAGGTGAACTCATTATGATGTTGCAGGAAGAAATTTTCTTTGACGAATATTATCGTTGTTATTGCATTGGAGGAAAGTATGTCCGCATAATGTCCTACGAACCACGTAACCCGCATCACTTAAGATATGTGGCCGATTTTAAACCAGATAATCAACGATTGGAACTAATGACTGACCTGGTTTTAAGAATCAATAAATACCTGGGCTACGATTTTAATACTGTGGAATTTGCTTTACGGGACGGGGTTCCCTATGCCATTGACTTTTGCAATCCTGCGCCCGACGCAGAAGTTACCAGTGTTGGGAAAGAAAATTTTGATTGGGTGGTAGAAACTGCTGCAATATTCGCCATTGAGAAAGCACAGTCTTACGAACCGGGAAAAGATAATTTAACTTGGGGCGAATATATAAGAAGAGGCGCTGACGGGAAGAAGTTATATTGATGAAATTGATATTGCTGGTGATTGGTCAATGGACATTAGTCTTTTACCAACTGTTCAATCACTTGTTCACTTGATGACTTAATGACCAGGTAACAAATAAAATAATTAACCAATTTAACAAAACATGTCCGGTATTTCTTACAAGCATTTTACCCTTGGTATTGAAGAAGAATACATGGTGATAGATCCCATAACACGGGAACTCAAAAGCCATGAGCAAAAGATTGTACAGGAAGGAGAAAAAGTTATTAAAGACAAAGTAAAGGCTGAAATGCACCAGGCAGTGGTTGAAGTAGGTACTGATATTTGCCAGGACATTGATGAGGCATTTGTTGACGTGGCGACACTACGCAAAACAATCAGCTCTATAGCCGATAGCCTTGGGTTATGGGTTGGCGCTTCGGGTACGCATCCGTTTAGCCATTGGGAAAGCCAACTTATTACGGATCATGCACGGTATAGTCAAATCGTTAACGAACTGCAGGAAGCAGCAAGAAGCAATTTAATTTTTGGTTTACACGTGCATGTGGGGATGGAGACGAGAGAAATGGCCATTCATATAGCCAACTCCGCCCGTTATTTTTTACCGCATATTTATGCGCTTAGCACCAACTCCCCATTTTGGGAAGGCAGGTTAACGGGCTATAAATCCTTCCGCACAAAGGTTTTCGATAAGTTTCCACGTACAGGCATACCCGATTTTTTTGACAGCATAGAGGCTTATGATAATTACGTAAAGCTGTTGGTAAAAACGAATTGTATTGATAATGCCAAAAAAATCTGGTGGGACCTCCGCGTTCATCCTTTCTTCAATACGGTTGAATTTCGTATATGCGATGTACCCATGACCGTTATGGAAACGATTACCATCGCTGCATTATTCCAGGGTATCTGCGCCAAGTTATATAAACTACGCACACAAAATCTCAATTTCATAATTTACCCCCGTGCTTTAATAAATGAAAACAAATGGCGTGCAGGCCGATATGGCATTGAAGGCAGCATGATTGATTTTGGCAAAGAGTCGGAAGTGAACACAAGAGTGCTTATTTATGAGCTGCTCGATTTTATTGATGATGTAACCGGCCCGCTTGGGATACGCAATGCCGTTAGTAATGTGCATAAAATGCTCGAAGAAGGCACCGGCGCTGACCGCCAGTTAAAAGTATACGAGCAAACCAACAGCCTCGCCAACGTAGTTGATTATATACACGGGCAATTTTTAGCTGGATTGTAGGGCAGTATTGGTATCAAATAAAACGGGTTCTAAATTATTTCCCGTCTTTTTGAAACCTGTTGTTTTGATTCTTCTTTATATTCCTGAAAAAAAGAAAAGCTACTGCAAATACGAGAATGATTAACCTTGCAGTCAACTTGTTCAGCGGGGGCCACAAAATGGCAACTATTAATAAAAATGGTAATACAATATTTATTATAACCGATTTTGGTTTCATCTATTACAATTAATCGTCAGATATTTTACATATCCTTCGCTCAATTTAGCAAATTTATCAAGTACTTCTACTATAATTTTAAAGAAATCTTGCAATTAATAAAAATGTGGTTTACTTTTATCCCAACAGAAGAATACCTGATTTCATTCCGACTATCTTTTAAAAAAACTTCCGCTTACATTATTACGTTTCGCATAACCGATGCCCCCTCTTTGCGAATGTAATTTTTAGCACTAATCCTTTATTTCCAGTTTTATCTAACAAGGTATTTAACAAAATATTTTGCGGTAAAAAATAAAACATTACGGCATTTAAGGGTCTTATTATTAAATGTTTTTAAAAATAAAGATTATGGAAACAAATTCTACTCAACAGGAAATTTTATTAGTGACCGGCACAAGTTTTACTTCTGGTAAATTTTGTGAAACAAGCGATGGTTATAGCTATAACCATCTTTCTGAAAAAGAAAAACTTGAAGTTGCCTGCTGGAATGGCCAACTGCCGGAAATGCTCCCTGAGATCTTTAGTCAACATTCAGCAAACAAAAAATTATATCTCTGGGAAATAAGAGAAGGTGCCTCATTTATAGAACTTGAATTGGGCGAACAATACATGGAATTTGAAAAAAGATTTTCGATAGATCCTTATTCATTTTTGCCTTTGCAGATACTTTCCTGAATAAAGAAATAAACAAAACAAATACCTACTCACATATTAAGGACTTCTCTACCTTAGGAGTTTTGTAAATAATTTATCTTTGCCGGATGAATTTAAATGACAAGCAAACTGTACGCATAGCCATTTTGGATTTATATGAAGGAGTAGCTAACCAGGGAATGAGGGGCATCCGTGAAATCATTAACCAGTTTGGCGAAATTAATGAGCTCGATATTTCCCTTGATGAATTTGATGTTCGGTTAAAAAACAGTGTACCCGATTTATCTTACGATATATATATAAGTTCCGGTGGACCCGGCAGCCCTTTGGAAAGTGAAGGATCTGAATGGGAAAAAAAATATTTTGAATGGTTGGATGCCGTCGAGAGATGGAATGATGACAGCCAGAACATTCAAAAAAAATACGTCTTTTTCATTTGCCATTCTTTTCAATTAGTTTGCAGGCACTGGCAACTGGCAAAAGTATGTGCCCGGAAGTCTACCTCATTTGGTGTATTCCCGATACATCTTTTGGAGGAAGGAAAAGAGGAGCCGGTATTCAATGGAATGGCTGATCCTTTTTATGCCGTTGATAGCCGCGACTTCCAGGTTATTGAACCGAGAATGAATGTGCTGTATAAAGGTGCAAAAATATTATGCATTGAAAAAGACCGGCCGCATTTACCATACGAGAGAGCCATTATGGGTATTCGCTTCAGCAATTATTTTATCGGCACCCAATTTCATCCTGAAGCCGATGCAATAGGTATGAGCATGTATTTGCAAACCGAAGAAAAGAAGAAAACGGTTATAGAAAATCATGGTGAAAAAAAATGGAAATCTATGATTGAACAATTAAACGATCCCGATAAAATTTTATGGACTTACGCTCATATTCTTCCCAATTTTTTGAACATTGCCGTCAACAGCCTTTATGGGGTTCCTGCCTAACGTCGTTTTTTAAATGACGGCTTAATTTTTTACCAGCTTAACCAAGACATTTTTAATTTTCTTATCTTTCAATCATTCTTTAAGTGAAAAATTTTAAACACTATGGTACCCCAACTCAGGGAAGAATTCAATAAGAATTTCACTAAAAAAAAATACGAAGAATTCCTGGAGGACCTTAACAGTAAACATCCTGGTGATATCGCATTTAGGGTGGCGGAAACACCCATATTTGTACCGAAAGAATTTACCAACAAAATGATCGGGGCCTGTGAAACTATTGTTGATTTTATAAAAGAACCCGGCTTTAAAAAAATCACTGAACGGGCTATACCAGCTGGAGAAAATGTACCCGGAGAAAATGATCATTCACATTTTATTGCATTTGATTTCGGAATTTGCGAAAATGAAAAAGGTGAATTGGAACCGCAGTTGATAGAAATGCAGGGATTTCCAACCATCTTCGCGTTCCAGGCATATTATCCTCAAATTCTTGAAAAACATTTTAAGATTCCCGGAAATTTCAGCGACTACCTGAATAGTTATAACGTAGACACGTATGTGCAGCTTCTTAAAGAAATTGTTTTAGGCAATCATGATCCGGAAAATGTTATCCTGCTCGAATTAAAACCACATGATCAAAAGACAAGAATTGATTTCTATTGCACGCAGGATTTTTTACATATACCTATTGTTTGCCTTACGGAACTAATAAAAGAAGGAAATAAATTATACTATGAAAAGGATGGCAAAAAGATTGAAGTAAAACGAATATATAACCGCATAATCTTCGATGAACTATCGCAAATGAAGGAAGGTTTGGGTAATGTGGTTGACATTACTCAGCCGTTGGATGTAGAATGGGTGCCGCATCCCAACTGGTTTTATAGAATCAGTAAATTCACTTTACCTTTTATACACCACCCCAATGTTCCTGAAACTTTTTTTCTAAACGAAGTAAAGCAGCTTCCAGGCGATCTTAAAAATTTTGTTTTGAAACCGCTGTTTTCTTTTGCCGGCCAGGGAGTTGTTATTGATGTTACCAAAGAGGATATAGATAAAGTTGCCGACCCTGAAAATTGGATCCTGCAACGGAAAGTAAAATATGCAGACGTGATTAAAACGCCTAATGTTCCCGCCAAAGCAGAAATACGAATTTTTTATTTCTGGAAAGATGGAATGGAAAGGCCGGTTGCCGTTACCAATCTTGCCAGGCTCAGCAAAGGAAAAATGATTGGCGTAAGATATAACATGGATAAAGATTGGGTAGGTGGAAGTGTTTGTTATTTCGAAAAGTAGCAGATAGTTTCAAAAGAAAGTGAGAAAACATCTTTGAATTCGGGCGCTGTATTAAAAAATCATATCTTTATTTTTATCCGTGCTTAACATCTAATCATTAATTATTATAAGAGAAATTATTGCAGGAAGTAAAGAAATATAGTGAGGACGAATTGATCTACCTTTTGAAAAACAGGGATCAGTCTGCATTTTCGTATCTCTACGACAACTATTCCGGTGCCCTCTTTGGAGTAATATATAAAATGGTAGACAACAGGGAACTTGCTGAAGATATATTGCAGGAGGCGTTTGTAAAAATCTGGAATAATTTCTCAAACTACGACACTCTAAAAGGAAGATTATTTACATGGATGTTGAATCTCACGAGAAATTTAACAATAGATACGCTTAGAAGTAAGGGTTATAAGAAGCAAACTAAAATCCAAAATTCAGAGAACGCCGTAAGTAACATAACCGACAAGGCCAATACTGCTGAAAGCTTCGATGCACTTGGTATTAGAAAACATTTAACCCTACTAAAAGACGACCAACGGGCTATTATTGACCTCGCTTATTTTGGAGGCTTAACACAGGAAGAAATATCCAAAACATTAGATATACCATTAGGTACCGTGAAAACGAGAATGAGGGCAGCTATTATTGAATTAAGAAAAGTATTGACATAAATTGAACAAAGAAGACATCATATCATCCGGTTTACTTGAGCTTTATGCTTGCGGACTTACTTCTCCCGAAGAAGCCCGGCAGGTTGAGGACTGGGTAAAGCAATATCCTGAGATCCAACAGGAACTTGATGCCATCGAGGTTTCCCTTGAAACCTATGCGCAGGCAAACGCAATGGAACCTTCATCTTCAGTAAAAGATAAAATATTTTTACAAATAACAAAAGATGAGCATAAGGATAACAATAATGTTCCGTTGATAAATTTTGCACCGGCACAAGCGAAGGTTTATAGAATACCGACATTCTTTAAACTCATGGCAGCAGCAATGTTTATTTTGTTGATTGGAAGTGTGGTGCTCAATTATTCTTATTACAATAAATACCAAACAGCAACCGATCAATATCAATCCGCAGCTAATGAATTACAGGCGGCCCAGGAAAAAATTAAAGAAAACCAGCAGGCTAACCTTGCCATGAAGACTGATATTAATGTAATGACGGATAAGAATTCTTTATCAGTTGTGTTGAAAGGAACGCCAGCGGTGCCTGATGCCCAGGCAAAAATTTTCTGGATGAAAAATACAGGTGACGTATACGTTGATCCATCCAACTTACCAGCTGTTCCCGATAGCATGCAATACCAGTTGTGGGCAATTATCGATGGCAAACCTATTGATGCAGGTATGATAACAACTCAAAAAGGTATTTACCGTATACAAAAAATGAAATCTTTTGGCCATGCTGATGCTTTTGCTATCACGCTTGAAAAAGCAGGTGGCAGTCCTACTCCTAAAGGCACTATGTATGTGATTGCTAAAATATAATAACGGCGAAGTTTATCGTGTCACAACCCCCGATTATCCCTACCGACTGAGCACATAGTTAAACCATTTTTTGTGCGTAAAATTGAATTACTAAAAATTCAACAAATTACCGCCACGGCAACATTATTTTTTTAGCTATAATTTCAATAGAGTAATTTTGCGCCCTCAAACACTAAAGGAAGTTCATAACAGAACCAGCGTCCAACATGATTGACAATAAAAAAATTGTAATTGTTCTTCCGGCGTATAATGCCGCACTTACACTAAAAAAAACTTACCAGGAAATTCCTTTTGATATGGTGGATGAAGTGATATTGGTAGATGACAATAGCAGCGATAAAACAGTTGAAATTGCCACTGAACTTGGCATCAGGCACATTATTAAGCACGACAAAAACCGGGGTTACGGCGGCAACCAAAAATCATGCTATAACAGGGCACTCGAACTTGGCGGTGATATCGTCATAATGTTGCACCCTGATTACCAATACACGCCCAAACTCATTCCTTCAATGGCATACCTCATTGCTAATGGTGTATACCAGGTGGTACTTGGGGCACGCACATTAGGCAAAGGCGCCCTAAGCGGCGGCATGCCTTTGTATAAATACATTTCCAATCGTGCCTTAACTTTTTTTGAAAACGTAATGCTTGGGCAAAAAGTAGCTGAATATCATACAGGGTACCGGGCTTTTTCCCGCGAGGTCTTAGAAAGCATCAATTACGAAGTAAATTCAGAAGATTTTGTTTTTGATAATGAAATGTTATCACAGATTATCTATCTCGGTTATGAAATAGCGGAGATCACGTGCCCGACCCGTTATTTTGAAGAAGCATCAAGCATTAACCTGCAACGAAGCATTACTTACGGACTCGGTGTACTGAGAGTCTCAATAGTACATCGTCTATGCAAATGGCGTTTAATGAAAAGAAAAATGTACGAACCGGTAAAAATTAAAAATGAAGAATTAAAAATGAAGAATTAAAAATTTCAATTGTCGATGCGTTTAAGCAAAATCCAAATTATTATTTTCATTGCTCTTCTTGCAGCAATTTTCTTTATTCCTTTTTTGGGCAGAGTTCATTTGTTCGATTGGGATGAAGTAAATTTTGCTGAGTGCTCGCGGGAAATGCTTAAGCTGCATGACTACAGCAGGGTTTATATCAACTTCAAACCATTTTGGGAAAAGCCAATTATGTTTATCTGGATGCAAAGCGGCGCCATGAGCATTTTTGGCGTTACTGATTTTGCAGCACGTTTTCCAAATGCAATTTGTGGTGTTGTTACTTTGGTTGTTATTTTTATTTGCGGTAGCAGGATATATGATAAAAAATTTGGCGTGCTTTGGGCACTTGCCTTTGGCGGTTCTCTGTTTCCCAATATGTATTTCAAATCAGGAATTATTGATCCGTGGTTTAACCTGTTTACTTTTTTATCATTGTATAATTTCATCTTGTATCATTGGGTAAGAAATGGTTTTGATAAAAAAGGATTGAACCATCATCCAATTTATTATGTAGTTTGGTCCGGTATATTTATGGGTCTGGCTATCTTAACAAAAGGACAAGTTTCCCTGATGATATTTTTATTGGCTCTTGGCGTATATCTTATTTATAACCGGTTTCGTTTTTATTTCAACTGGTGGCATGCCCTTCTTTACTTACTTGTTGCAGCCATTGTAACCGCAACCTGGTATGGTTATGAAACCGCAAAAAATGGCCCTTGGTTTATAACTGAATTTTTAAAATACCAATATCGCCTTTTCACTACGCACGATGCGGGCCAGAAAGGATTTTTCGGCTATCATTATATTGTTCTGTTGATGGGATGTTTCCCTGCATCGCTCCTTGCAATACCTTCCTTTTTTAAATCGACATATACGAGCAGGCATGATAAAGATTTTAAAAAATGGATGCAGATTTTCTTTTGGGTGATCACCGTTTTATTCACCATTGTTCAATCACGCATTATTCATTACTCATCAATGGCATGGTTCCCGCTGACTTTCCTCGCAGCTTATTCAATTTACAAATGGGATCTGAAGCAAATGAATTATAAAAGATATGTAGGTGTTTTTATTGCTATAATTGGCGGCGTTATTTCTTTGTTTATACTATCGCTCCCCTACTTCGCAATGAATCTTAAAAAGTTCGCACCCGGTGTGAAAGATAAATTTGTAAATGCAATGATGCAGGCTGATGTTCACTGGAGTGGCCTTGAAGGAATTGTTGGTTTGATTATGATTATTTCTATAATTATTGGAATAAGGAGTCTCAATAAAAATAAATTTAAACAAGCGGCGTGGGTATTATTTGGAGGAACTGCCATTGTGATTTTTTTAGCATCGGCGATCATTGTGCCCAAAGTAGAACGCTATACACAGGGCGCAGCCATAGATTTTTTTATACAGCGGCAAGGTGAGGCTTGTTATGTAAACACGTTAGGTTATTTCAGCTATGCACAGCTTTATTATGTAAGAAAAGAAATTCCAACTAATCCTGATTCTTATGATGAACAGTGGTTGCTTACCGGCAAAATTGATAAGCCGGCTTATTTCGTATCAAGAGTTGACAGGATAGATAAATACAAACAATATACTGACCTGAAAGAGTTGTATCGCAAAAACGGATTTGTTTTTTTAAAGAGAGAGGTGCCCAACTGAATTGTCAATCACTATATTAATTTCAAAGTCGATTCATTTTTTCTTCCCTGAAAAAAACTTTAATACTTTGCTGATAATTTTATCGTTGGCTCCAAGACGGCCTTTAATTTCTGTATAAGCCGCTACCATAGCATTGTCGATCTTCACCATTATTTTTTTGCTTCCTTCGCCTGGCCTTGCCTGGTAATAAGTTGCCCGCCTGAAAGGTTTATCTTCGATAGAATAATAATATAAAGCAATTGATCTGCGGTAAACACCTTCAGGGCATGTCATTGGTTCAGGGTGACCATGATACGAATCTGCATCGGTATTAAAAATTACGCAACGATTAAATACAGGAAGCACTTTCTCTTCACATACTTTCATTTCACGATCCCATAATTCTAATTTGCCACCCCACTCCTCTTTCCAGTCTTTATTTAAATAGACCAACACATTTACCCTGCGCTGCCAATTGCGATGATGCGGGTGCACGGTAAAATCTGCATGAATGTTTAAAAACCCACCCTTAGTGGATTGATGAATACCGCCGCCCTCGAGGAAATCATCTTTTTGCAGGTTATTGATGCCCGTTAGTGTACTAAGGAAGTTCAAAAACTCCGGGGAATTTAATTCGTTGATGGTTCCTTTAATAGTTTCAGGAAGAACGTCGAGTTTATTGAGCCCCTTCTTTTTTTCGTTGTAATGTGTGTAGTTGATCCAACCGTCAGCTTCGTTTAATTTATTGAACTCAGCAATACACTCATCGAGTGTTTCAGGATTCAAAAAATTTTCGAGTACAATATGAGGATAAGGACTCGCAGATTGATATTGCTTACTCAATTCAGGAAGCTTGCTGTTCCATTTTGTATAATCGAATATTTGCGTTGCTGTCTCCACCTTAAGAAATTTAAGTGGCAAAGATAATAATACACCCACAAACTATTTTCAAAGTGTTTAGTATCGCCACGGCAAATTAAAAATCCCACAAAGTCACGAAGTAACGCAAAGAAATCTTCTTAGTGACCTTAGTAGCTTGGTGGGAACAAATTATGCCACGGCTTTGTTTACCAAATCTGCTGCCTCGCTTAGCAAAATAGCTGACTGTACTTTTAACCCGCTTTTATCAATTAACTCTTTGGCAACCTCCGCATTCGTACCCTGTAAACGAACAATAATGGGTATTGCTATGTTGCCAATCGATTCATAAGCATCTATAACGCCCTGGGCTACGCGATCACAGCGAACAATACCTCCAAATATATTTATGAGGATTGCTTTTACTTTGGGATCTTTTAATATTATCCTGAAACCGGCTTCTACAGTTTGTGCATTGGCAGTGCCGCCTACGTCCAAAAAGTTGGCAGGTTCACCACCGCTTAATTTAATCATATCCATCGTTGCCATAGCAAGGCCGGCGCCATTGACCATGCAGCCCACATTGCCATCAAGCTTCACAAAATTAAGATTGAATTTCGCCGCTTCTACTTCAGTGGGATCTTCCTCCGAGATATCTCTCAAAGCAGCAACATCGGGATGGCGCATTAATGAATTATCATCAATATTCATTTTACAATCAACAGCTAAAATTTTATTATCACTTGTTTTAAATAGGGGATTTATCTCAAGCATGCTGCAGTCAAGCCCCACAAAGGCACTATACAAGTTGGTTACAAATTTTATACAGTTCTTAAAGGCGTCTCCTTTGAGTCCAAGATTATATCCAATTTTTCTTGCCTGGAACGACTGTAACGGCCCTCCGGGATGCACCCATTCTTTAAATATTTTTTCAGGAGTATCATGTGCCACATCTTCAATATTTACACCACCTTCCGTACTATACATTATTACATTCTTACCCTTGGTTCTATCCAGTAAAATAGATAAATAAATTTCCTTTACTTTATCGGGGCCATCATAATAAACATCTTGTGCCACCAAAACTTTACTTACTAATTTACCTGCTTCACCGGTTTGAACAGTAACTAATGTTCCGCCTAAAATATTGCCTGCAATTCTCTTTACATCTTCAGCATTTTTGGCAACGGCAACCCCACGTTGATCAGTGCCTTTTATGGTTCCCTTACCTCTTCCACCGGCGTGTATCTGTGCTTTGATAACCGCAAACCTGCTTCCATACTGACTGTTGATGTAACGATACGCTTCTTCTGCCTCTGCAATCGTGTTGCATGCAATTCCTTCCTGAACGGGAACATTGTATTTCTTTAATAGTTCTTTTGCCTGGTATTCATGTAAATTCATAATAAACTCTTTTGGGCGAAGATAAAGTGTAATTGGTAAATAGAGTGCAGTTTTGATCTTCTTAATAGAATTTCAACAAGAACGTTAGTCTAATTGAACTTAGCTTATAAGTTTAATTATACTTTCCTTACGTTTGCAAAAATTACTTATATGAAAAAAATATTTACGGTTGCCTTTGCGTCTGTCACGCTATGCATTTCGGCAAATGCCCAGGTTAAGATGCCTGCTCCCAGCCCAACACAAACCATTACACAGGATTTCGGCCTTGGTCAAATTGAGTTAACCTATAGCAGGCCGGGAATAAAAGGACGCCAGGTATTTGGTGATAACAGCGAATTGGTCCCACTTGGCAAACCCTGGAGAACCGGGGCTAATGCGGCCACAAAAATTCACTTCAGTGATAAAGTAACGATTGGCAATGAAAACCTCGACTCAGGAAGTTATGTTATATACACCGTTCCAAATAAAACCCAATGGGATGTTGTGTTTAGTAAAGGAACTGCCTACCCGGGCTCAGATGGGTTTAAAGAAAGCGACGACGTTTTGCATTATAAAGCGCCGGTAACAACGATCAAAGAAAAAATTGAAACCTTTACTATGCAGTTTGCCAATTTAAAAAATGAAAGCTGCGAATTGCATTTAAGATGGGCAAATACTGATGTAGCCGTTCCTATAAAAACAGACATTAAAGAGCGTATACGCCAACAGTTAGAAACTGCTTTGCAAGGCGATAAAAAACCATATTACCAGGCCGCTAATTTTTATTTTGATTACGATAAAAATTATTCAAAAGCTTTGGAATATATCAATAAGGCAACAGATGAAAACCCTAAAGCCTACTTTATGTTTTTACAAAAAGCAAAAATTCAAAAAGCCATGGGCGATAAAGCGGGAGCGAAAGCAAGTGCTATGAAGACGATAGAGCTGGCTAAAGAAGCGAAGAATGCAGACTATGTAAATTTTGGCAACAAACTATTGAAGCAACTATAGCGTTTTCTAATAGATATTTATTATAGCCCGAAACAAATAACCGCCTTCGGTTTTATACAAATAATATTTATTAGTATTGGGTTAATAACGTTTTTTATTTGAAACATAGACCGCATCGTTTACATAATCAAAAATTACATATTCAAACTCTTGAAAGAACCGGGAGCCTATCAGCATTTCTTTATTAGGTCCATTAGATGCAATAGATACGGGAAAGAAATTTTGACCAATCCTAACTGAATCAAGAGCCAAATGATTAAGGACGTTTTCTGAACGGCCGGGAGTTGAAAAAAGAAGTGTATCAGTAGTAGTTTTTTTATTGCCTGATGAAACAATATTAAATAGCTTCAACGGGATAAGGATGCCACCATTATATCCCATATCCACCTCTATCGTCCTGTCAATATTTTGTTGAAATGTTACTGTTAACTCAATTATCCCATCTTTAAATCTTGATGGCAGCGCGCTTGCCCGCGCCAAGTCTGTAAGGGAATCTATGCTTGAAGTAAAAGTCATGGATTCATTTTTAAAATCAATTTCCCATATGCCTTTATTAATTAATTCTTCCCCAAATACGCCGGCAATTTTATGGTTCCATTGCCTTGTTTTTTGTTGAACAATGTTATAAAATGGAATACTAAAGAATGCCACATTGCCAAGTGAAATTTTGTTACACATATAAACATCGCCTTCTATGTTTGCGCCTTCTGCAGTAGTGGTACGGTAATTATACACCTGCGATTTTGCAAGTGTTGCACTGTCCTTAACGATACTAAAATCTGCCCAGCAAGGAGAATGATTATCCCAATACATCAAGTGCCCGATGCTATCTTTCCCCCAATATGTATTTACTAAAATTCCGTATCCGTTAAACCTCGCCGGTATTTCAATCTTAAAGTGGTGAGGCTGTATCACTACAATTGGCAGCAGATTTTTAGAACAACTAAAAGTCCCGCAACACATCAATAATAAAAGAAAACATTTTTCCATGTATCGCAATTCATATCTGTATAAATTTCTCATTGCTTAATCAGTGCTCAAAATTTTGGATGCAAAGGCAATTGCTACTGCGCAAGATGTTTCGGCTATATCTAAATGTAAAGACTTTATTGAATTAATCTGCATCGATCGTCGACCTTATCAACCCCTTAACAATTCAGTTAATCAACCATTCCACCATTCACTTATCTTTGAAGCCATTTAAATGCTTATGCTACAAAAAGTTAATGAAGCCGTAGATTTTATCCAATCAAAGTATACAATAAAGCCCGCGGTAGGGATAGTTTTGGGAAGTGGGTTAGGAAGCTTTACGGAGCAAATAAACATTGAATTTGAAATCGCTTACAATACCATACCACACTTCCCGGTAAGTACTGTGGAAGGCCATACCGGCAAGCTTATTTTCGGCGAACTTTCAGGCAAAAAAGTTGTGGCGATGGCCGGGCGTTTTCATTATTATGAAGGTTATTCTACGCAGGAAGTTGTTTTTCCAATAAGAGTTCTTAAATTCCTTGGCATTGAAACGCTGTTACTCAGTAACGCTGCGGGAGGCACCAATACTACTTTCCAGGTAGGTGACCTCATGATCATTAAAGACCATATCAGCATGCTTACTTTAAACCCGTTGCTGGGCAAGAATGATGAAAATTTCGGCACAAGGTTTCCGGACATGAGTGAACCTTATAAAAAATCGCTCATTAAGAAAGCGCATGACATTGCCACAGAAAATAATATAGAATTAAAAGAAGGAATTTACGTGGGCGTTACGGGACCCTCTTTTGAAACAAGGGCAGAGTATAAAATGATTAGCCTGCTTGGCGGCGATGCAGTGGGCATGAGCACCGTACAGGAAGTAATTGCGGCTGTTCACCTGGGCTTGCCTGTTTTTGCCTTAAGTGTAATTACGGATATTGGCATTAGAAAAGAAGAGAATAAAATAACCCATGAAGAAGTTTTGCAGGCCGCGAAAGACGCTGAGCCAAAACTTGCGCTGATCTTTAAAGAACTTATTGCCAGGTTATAAAGGCAGATGTAATGATTGAAAAAAATAAAATAGATTATACAGGCAAACTTTCGAAGCTACTACTTCTGATAACGGTTATATTTCTATCCCTGCAAACAGTAAAGGCACAAATACCAAACATTATAAGAAATCGACCAAATTTTTCTTCTTCCTCAACCAGCCCTAACGCTAAAGGACAATCGAAAAAAGGCGATTCACTTTCTTTTCAGCATCGTGATGACCTGGCAGATTCAATTACTATTTCTTTTCGCTTCCTTGATTCTTTGAGAAGTGATCATCTCGATTCTTCTATTAATGATTTTGATAAAATTTACACCGTTCCCGCTAATTATGTAACGTTAGGCAATAATGGCTCAGCAGCTTTCCCCGTGTTATTTTCCCCATTGCTGAAAGCAGGCTGGGACGCCGGGTTTCACGCCTATGATCTTTATAAATTTACCTTAGAAGATACCCGCTTTTACAAGACAACAAGGCCTTTTACCCAAATGACTTATTTGCTTGCATCAGGAAAAGAGCAAGTAATCAATGTGCTTCATACCCAAAATATAAAGCCAAACTGGAATGCAGGTATTCAATACCGGCTGATATCATCGCCGGGGGTTTTTCAAACTCAAAATTCCAATATCAACAACTACCGGTTTTTCAGCAACTACCAGGGAAAAAGAAAAAGATATGCTGCTTATATGGTGTTGCTGGGAAATAAAATAAATACATCAGAAAATGGTGGAATACAGGCTGATTCTTTTCTTGTTGATCCGCATCGAAAAAAGCGTTTTGCCGTTCCCGTTAATCTTGGTGGCGATGTGGGAGAATCATTTAATGTGTTCTCTACCAAAGTAAATACGGGAAATTTATACAGCAATTTTACTGCGCTTTTCAGGCAGAGTTATGATTTTGGAATAAAAGATTCTATCATCATTAATGATAGTACAACAGAATATTTATTCTATCCAAAATTTCGTTTTCAACATTCTATTAATTACAGCACTTCTGGCTATCAATTCCAGGATAACGTTTCAGGTTACCAGAGTTACTCAGGAACCCGCAACGCACAATTAGACTCAACATTATTTCATGATTGGTATGATACTACTTTAATGTTAAGTCACGATTCATTGAGATTTCGTCTGCAGGATAAATGGAAATTTGTTTCGAATGATTTTTCAATACGACAATTTCCGGAAACAAAGAATCCTGCTCAATTTATTGAAGCCGGCATAAGGCTCGAAAATTTTTCAGGTGAATTTTTAAAGGGACAATACTTTCCTTCATTAGTTGTATTGCCAGCCTACAGAACACTTTATTCATATACGAAGAAAACTTTTTACAATGTCGTTTTGCATGGCGAGTACCGAAACAAAACCAGGAATAAAAAATGGGATGCATTGCTGAAAGGCGAATTTTATGCCACAGGCCTCAATGCTGCAGACTATAGCGCTTATGCGGTACTTAACCGTTTTCTTAACCCAAAACTTGGCAATGTGCAGATAGCTTTTCAAAACGTAAACCGCTCCCCTTCTTATATTTTTGATGGGTTCTCTTCGTTTAATCTTGACAACAGTTCTCTTACGAAAAAAGAAAACATAACGATAATTTCTGTGATGGCGGCTAACCCAAAGTTTACCATCATGGCAAAAAATACATCCATTACGAACTACACCTATTTTAAAAGCTATTACCTAACGGATCAGTTTAACGGGCTGGTAAATCTTACGCAGATTACTGCTGCTACAAAGAATAAAATTGTGGGCCATCTTAATTTATACAGCGATTTTATTGTTCAGCAAACTACCGGCGATAACCCGATAAGAGTACCCCTGTTTTTTACGCGGCAACGTCTTGCGTTCGAGGGAACTTTCTACAAAAACCTTGTTTTGAGCACGGGTATAGATGTGGAATACAACACACCGTATAAAGCCAATAACTATTCCCCGGTGGTGGGACATTTCTTTCCGCAGGATTCAGTTACTATAAGCAACCTTCCCCGACTAGATGCCTATTTTAATTTCAGGATAAAATCTTTTACGGGGCTTGTAAAAATTGAAAACTTAAATACTATCAATTTTTCCCCGTTTGGCTTTACCAACAATAGCTTTGCAGCGCCAAACTATCC